>DTZQ01000301.1 GCA_012961305.1 Armatimonadota bacterium
GAGAGGGAGTCAGACTTGCCACGGCAAGCATCCCTCGACGAAGCGAGAATCTCCCACGAATTCATCGGGGAGAGTGTCAAGAAATTTGGCCATTGGGAAACCGGGCAGTTGCACGATGCAGGATGCATCGGGGTGGAAGGAGGGTGGTGATTGCCCAATTGCTCTATTTTTCCCTGGTTCCTCGGTGCCTCAGCAGTGAGGAAGGGGTGGCGGATTCAATCGGGCGGGCCAGGGTTTCGTACAGGTCCTCCGTCCGCCGTATCATGCGCTCCAAGGTAAAGTGGGTGAGCACCCGTTGCCGTCCCCGTTCGCCCATTCTGTGCCGCCGCTGCGGGTCCTGAGCCAGAGCAATTATAGCCCGCGCTAAAGCCGCGCTGTCTCCCGGCGGCACCAGCCAACCGGTGTTGTCGTCCACTACGATGTCTGCCGAGCCTGCAATGCGCGTGGCTACGACCGGCTTGGCCATTTGCATGGCCTCTAACAGCGCGTAGGGACAGCCTTCCCACAGCGAGGGCAGGACGAACAAATCAAAGGCGGCGTAAAATGGTTCCACCTCCTCCTGATGTCCGGCGAAAATTACCGCCTCGGCTACCCCCCATCGTTGCGCCAACTCCCGCAGCAGGGACTCTTTCGGCCCGGTTCCCACCAGCAGAAACCGGGCCTGGGGAAGGGCGTGCAAAATGCGCGGCGCAGCCTCAATCAAGTAGCGGTCGCCTTTCTGGCGCACCAATTGCCCGACTGTGCCGATGACGAAATGCTCCTCCCTCAGTCCCAACCGCTGTCGCAAAGCGGTGCCCTCAGCGGCGGGATTGAAGGCCGTGGGCGAGAGGCCGTTTTCAATGGTCACAATGCGTTCCGGCTCGCAGATATGCCGCGCCAGGGCCGCCTGTCGTTCCCCCTCCGAAACGGCGATGAGGCGAGTGGTGATTTTCGCTGCCAGCCATTCCAGGGCCAGATACAGCCAGCGTCGGCGCCGGCCCACCTGCATGAAAAAGGGAAAGGCGTGGGGCGTGTACAGAATGACCGGCACGCCTGTCAGCCAGGCCGCAAAGCGGCCCAAGATGCCCGCTTTCGCGCTGTGGGTGTGAACGATGTCGTAACCGCCCCGGCGCAGCAAGTCCCAGATGCGCCAGAAAGCCCGCAAGTCGTCCCAGAGGGCAATTTCGCGCTGCATGGGCACCACATGCACCGGAATCCCCGCGGCCTGCATGCGCTGCATGTCGGCCGCAAAACCCCGATAGCGCCGCGGGGAAACAATCACCTCCACTTCGAACCGGCTGCGGTCGAGATGGAACACCAAATCCAACAAGTGCTTCCGCGTGCCGCCGGTAGTAGCCTCCAATATTTCCACCACTCGCCACATGAGACCTGTCCCGTCCTGCCCACCGCTTACTGCCGGCGGCCCAAACTTCTGATTTTAGCCCACCCTTCCCGGCGCAGCCAGGCCACGCTCAGGGCCGCTTCTTCCAGGCGCAAAAGGAAACTGAGGGCCACAAAGGCCAGAAATCCCAGCAGGACCGGCCCACCCACCACTATCAGTTTGCGGATTTCGTAGGGCAGGGAGAAGATAAGCAAATGCGGTCCGGGCGGGGGTCGCTTGAAAACGAGGTTGTCCACCCACAACACTCCTTGGGCCTTCCTTCGAGTCAGGAGCAACCGTCCTATTTGTTCCTCATCTAAGTGGCCGTTTTCATCGGCACTCCCCTCGGCGAGGACGAAATCCGTCAGGGAGAGGGTGTATCGCTTACGCTCCTGGCTGCGGGTCAGGTCTAACCTCGCCGTGTACACCGAACCGTCCGCCTCTGCCAAGGACACTTCCAACCTCTGCGGCCGGTCGGCCTTGAGTTTCAAACTGAAGGTGGTCATGCCCATCAGCCGGTAGCCGTCCAGCGTACGGCTTACCTGGGCCATTCCCGAAGCCATCCGCAAGGCCGGTTCTTCTGTCTCATTGGTTGGGTCTTCGTCGCTGTCCGCCACCTCTACTGGCCCAGCCGGGTCGGTCGCCGTCCAGCCGTAGCCCGGCTCGAAATTGTCTACCACGAACTGCCGTCCCCGGCGGTCGAATACTGACAGTTCGTCCAGCCACAGGGTTGCCTTCTGCACCTCTCCTTCCTGCATCGGCGTCGTGTCCACCAGGTAGAGCGTGCGCACCTGCGACAACTCCAGTCCCCGGGCTGTCAACTCGCCCAAAGGGACGCCGTATTTCTGCCAGGTCAAACCGACTGGCGGCAGGCGCACCTCGTATCGAGAACCGTCCTCTTCCTCCAGAACGAGGGTGAACTGTCCCAGAGGTTCGGTTTTCAACCACAGTATCAGCAGCGTGGCCTCCGACCAATCGTAGGCCGATAAATCCCGGCGAAGGTCCACCTGGCGCCGGGCCGAGCGTTGGTAATCCGCCCGCAAGGCCCAGCGACTTCCGGCCAGTAGTTCTTCTTCTTCCTGCTCTGCTTCCACCACCGCCAACTGCTCCGCGTCCACCGTGAACCAGCCCTGAGCCTCCCGGTTGAAGGTATCCACCACGATTTCCCGTTCCTTCCAGGGCGACAGCGGCAGGGCGCGGTGCAACGGCAGGTAAGACCCCCACACCACTAATCCCACCCCTGCGCACAGGCCCGCCAACTTCGCCCCGAAAATCGCCGTTTCCCGCAGGGGGAAAATGGGCACGCGGGCGTTCATGACCAGCAGCAACAGCACGTTCTTGAACAGGCGGGAGAGGGGAAACGAGAGGGCCACCACGATGAAAATCTCGTAGGGGTAGTTGAACCCCAGCAGGTGAATGGCCGTGTACATGAACAGGGCATGGAAGATAGCGCTGGCGATGCCCAACCCCGTCGGCCACCACATCTGTTGCAGGGAGAAGAAGGACTGCATGACCACATTTTCCACCGCGTAGAAGAACAGGGCGAAGATGAACACGCTCAAAGCCGTGCCCGCGTAGCGCAAATGTACCTCGGGGAAGTTGCCTCGGTCGAAAATCAGCCGCATAATCGGCTCGTCTAACACTATCATCACCACCGTCAAAGGCACGAAAAAGAGGGCGATAAGCCGAATGGTGCGGGAGAGCAGTTCGGCGAAGGTGGCGGTGTCCCTCTTGGTCGCCAGGTCGCATAAATAGGGAAACATGGCCACGGAGAGGGCGTAAGCCACGAGGACGGTGGGCAGGTTGCCGGCGGTACGGGCGTATTCCAAATCGGCAAACACGCCAGTTTGGGTGTAGGATTGAAAGTAAGCGGTGGCGAAATCCCGGTAGCGAGCGAACAGGACACCGATGAGCAGGGGTGCACTCAGGGCCGCAAATTTGCCCATGACCGAGGTGGACTTCTCCGCTCGCCACCAGAGCCAGACTGCGTAGCCACAGCCCAGGAAGGCCCCGGCAGTGAGAATCCACAGTTTAGCGTTGGCCGTGTCCCGCACTGCCCAGGCGAATCCGGCAAACAGCCCTCCGACCAGCAGCAGCCACAGCAGTTCTCGGCCCAGACGTCGGGCCGCAGGCATGGCGATAAGGGGGCGGTAGAGGTGGAGTTTGCTGCGCAGGCCGAACAAATTGACCGCAATTTGCGCCCCACATCCCGCCAGAAAGCCGATGGCAATGGCCATGACCCCTAAGCCCAAAAACTTGAAGGCCACGAACAGCACCACCGCCCAGACCAACTTCTGGGCCGCATCGCCAGCCGCCGGGTAGTCGAAGACCTTGTAACTGTTCAACAGAGCATAGGTCAGGATGCCTAAAATCAGGCCCACCACGCCCGGCAGCATCACCCGAAGCAGGCGCGCGGTTATCTCCCGCGTCTCCGAGGTGAACCCCTCCGCCAAGGAGGCAATGGTCGGGGCAAAGACCAGGCCCCCAACCACGAAAGCCAACAATCCGAGGGCAATGAGGTTGAGCACCGAGTTGACGAACCGCCAGGCTTCCTCCTCGCCCTTCTCCTCCATTTGCTCCGTGAATACCGGGATGAAAACCGGCATGAGCACCTTAAGGGCGGTGGAGTAGATGGCCAAGTAGATGACGTACTTGTACACGAAGAAGTAGGCGTCGGCCTCTTTGGACGCGGCAAAGAAGGAACCTACCAGGACGTTCAACAGGAACCCCCCGAACTTCCAGAAAACCCAGAAGACGCAAATGACGAGCATCGCCTTGAGGATTTTGCGTCCCAAGGAGCCGACTTGTTCGAGGGTGTGGGTGTCGGGTATCATGTTAGTTCTGCTCCGCCGCAATTTCGGCCGCAAAAACCTCTCGCAGCGCGGCCACATTGCGCCGCAGGTCAAACTGTTCCCGCACCTGGGCGCGCCCCCGTTCCCCCAACCGGCGGGCTTCCTCCGGATTGGCCAGCAGACGCTGTACTGCCTGGGCCAGGGCCGAGGCATCCCCCGGTGGCACCAGCAGGCCCGTCTCCCGGTCTACGATTACCTCAGGGATGGCCGCTACCGGCGTGGTTACTACCGGCTTACCGCAGGCTAAGGCCTCTAAAATGGCGTTGGGCAGCCCATCGCGGTCGCCCGTGGCCGTCACCAGAGACGGCTGCACCACCACATCGGCCCGGGCGTAGAAGTCCGGCATTTCCGACAGGGGCCGGGGGCCGGCAAAAGTGACCTGTTTAGTTAGTACATATTTGGCCCTCAGATGTTGCAGCCGATTTCGCTCCGGGCCGTCGCCGACGAGGGTGCAGTGGAAGGCCGTTCCCCGCTCCCGCAGCCGCGCACAGGCCTCCAAAAGCACGTGAAAGCCCTTTTTCTCCTGCAGCCGTCCAACGGCTAACAGTTCAGGGACGTTTTGCGGGGCCCTTTGGTTCGGTACGGCGAACCAAAAGGGTTCCAAGCCGTGGTAGAGGCGCACTACTTTGCCTGGTGCCACCTCGGGATAGGTGGTTTCCAAGTGGCGACGGCTGTAATCGTTGCAGGTGATAACCCGCGCCGCGCGGGCAATTTTCTCCCGCAGCAGGCTGGTTTCGGCGAAAATGTCCCAGGCATGGGCAGAGAAGGTAAAGGGCACCTTTAGCCAGTCGGCTATCAGCATAGCCAGAAGCGTGGGGATGAAGGCAAAATGGGCATGGAGCAGCGGGCAGCCCCAGGCCGCAATGCGGGGGGCAAAAAAGGCGGCTGAAAAGAGGTTGCGCAGCCGCTGGCGCAGGAGTTTGGGCCGCCGCCAACTGGCTCGCCCTATCAACCCCATTCCCCACAGAAACCGCTCCGGACAGCGCCGCAGCACCCAAGCCAGGGAGGTCACCGTTGCCCGGCTCAGCAGCGGCGGGCGATAGCACACCTCTGCCTGCAGAGCCGCCGCCTCCGGCGGATAGGGCCCCTTTCCGGGCCGCAGGGCGAACAGGCACACCTCTACTCCCTGCCGTCGCAGTTCGCCAATCTCCCGCAGGATGAAGGTCTCCGAAAGGTTAGGAAACTCCGCCAAAAGGTAGGCTACCCGCATCCGCATACACCTGCATTACTTGCCGGGCCGTCTGTTCCCAAGAGAACTGCCGGGCTCGCTCGCGGCCCTGGGCCCGAAGCCGAGTCCGCAACTCTTCATTGGTCAGAATCTGCACCATGGCCTCCGCCAGGGCCTCTGCATCCTCAGCCTCCACCATTAACGCCGCTTCCCCTACTACCTCCGGCAGGGCCCCCCGGTTGGAGCAGACCACGGGGGTGCCGCTGGCCATCGCCTCCAAGGGTGGCAGGCCAAATCCCTCTACCAGCGAGGGGAATACAAACAGCGTGGCCGTACGGTAGAGGGCTGGCAAATCCGCATCGGCCACGTAGCCCAACTGACGCACCTGGCCCTCCAACTGCCAGTGAGCAAGGGCGCGGTTCACCGCCTGCTTTCCCCAGAGGGGGGCGCCCACCAGGACGAACTGATACTCCCTGGGCAGTCGCTTTCGTGCCTGGGCGAAAGCGGCCAGGGCGGTGGGCAGGTTTTTCTTGGGTTCCAGATTGCCCACGAACAGCAGGAACTTCTCCGGCAGGGCATATTTTCGCCGCACGGCCGCCATTTCCTTCGGGGCGATGGGAACGGAGAACCGTTCATCCACTCCCAGGGGCACTATCCGCACCCGGGGAGCAACTTGGGGTGCAGCGCGCACCACCTCCCGCTGGGTGGCCGCCGAGGGTACGAGGATGGCGGCGGCGCGGCGCAGGGTGGGGGGAAGAAAGAGGCGATAGTGCCACACGTTGCTGGGCCGAGCCAGATGGGGGTAATGCAAAGCAATCAAATCGTACACTGACACCACGGTGGGCACAGGAGAGGCGAGGGGGGCAACGTAGCCGGGGGCGTGGAGCAGGTCGGCCCGGTCCCGCCGCAGGAGGCAGGGCAGGACCAGTTGCTGCCAAGCGATGCGAAGCAGCCGCTGGCGTCCGACCACCCGCGTGGGCACGATTCGCCAGCGGGGGTTAGGACCTGCTAAGCCGGGAAAGTCGCGTCCCACGTACAGGAGGTAGTGGTTCGTTGGGTCCAGGGCCTGCAGATGTTCCACCAAGCGGTGAATGCTGCGCTCCACGCCGGAGTAGAGCCCCCACAGGAGTTGTCCGTCCAGGGCAATGGTCATGGTGATGCGGTAGCGGGGAAGGCACTTTGGCGGCGGGTCAATGGGTCAAGCGGGTGGGTTTCCAAACTGGAGGTAGTGTCCCACAGCGGTGCCGGTGCGGGCGATGGTGCCGGCAGGGAGTTCCAACACGCTACTGGCTCGCCAGTGGGCCTTAATCCGATTGGGCAGCAGTTCAGAAACCGCCTCCAGAACTCGCAATTCCTCGTCCAGAAACAGCACATCAATGGGGAAGCGGACGAAGAACATGTGAATGGAGTTACAAGGTACAATCCACAGACCTTCCCCCGGCTCGAAGGTACGGCGTCCCATAAGGCCCCACAGGCGGGGCCACAGTTTGATGGCCATTTGCACCCGGTCAGCCAAGATAGCCCCCGTTGTGGCATTGCGCACAACCACCTCTGTCCCCCTCAGAATCCGGGCAGTTCCGATTCCCGCAAAGTTTTTAAGGCCTGCAGACCAGCAGGAGCCAGGAGCACTATGAACAGAGCGGGGAAGATAAAAAGCACCAGCGGTATCATCATCTTGGTGGGTGCCTTTTGAGCCTGCTCTCGAGCGCGCTGGGCACGCAATCGGCGCATTTGCTCTGCGTGGGCCCGGAGCACATTGCCAATGCTTACCCCCAGGCGGTCGGCCTGCACAATGGCCGTAGCCAAGGTATTAACCTCCTCCACCCCGGTCCGGTCCCCCAAATCACGCAGGGCCTCCACCCGCGGACGTCCCATGCGGATTTCCTGCACCGTGCGCAGCAGTTCATCCCCCATGGGCCCCCGATAGCGCTGGCCCACTCGGTCCATGGCTTGGTCGAAACCCAAACCCGCCTCTACGGCGATAGTAAGCAGGTCCAGCACATCGGGCAAGGTTTTGCGAATCAATTTCTGGCGCTTACGCACCAGGGCACCAACAATGAAGGATAAGGACATGTATCCCAGTCCCATCAGGACCAGGCCATTAAGGGGATATAACCACAGAGGGATGCCCAGGTGGAGGAAACTGTTGAGGGTGATAAGGAAGAACAGGCCGAAACCAGGGGCCAGGAGCATTAGGAAGACGCGAATGCCCAGAATTTGCCGCAGGGTAAGCCCTCCCGGGAAGCCGGCCTGGGCCAATTTGCGGCGAATGTCCTCTTTCTGGGCAACCGAGGTAATAGCACTGCCAATGCCCTGGAAGCGAGCAATCAGGGGTCGCACTACCCGTTCCAAAAATGGTCGCTGTTGGAGCCGCTGCTCTCGGGACCTATACTCCTGTAACCCCCCTCCCATCGTTCCCAAACGGTGCTGTAGGCGCTCAATAGGCCGACGTCGGCGCGCAAAAGACCGAGCCATGGATATTTCCTCCTCTCGCAGATGGGTTTACCATCTCCTTCCTTACCTCAAATCTCTATGCTCACAATTCGCTGGATGACGAAGAACCCCACTATCTCGCTGACCACTCCGTAGCCTACAATCCAGGGGCCGTAGGGCCCATATTCTCGGGTGTTAAAAAGCGGTTCCAACCAAGGACGCTCCGCTCCCGAAGCCTTGGATATGACCGTAAGCATAATAGCCAGACCAATGGGCAACATGGCAAGAATAATGCCCGAGAGCCGCCCTTGGGCGGTAAGGGCACTGATTTCCGCTCGAATGCGAACCCGCTCCCGAATGGTTTCCGAAATGGTAGTCAGGATTTCCGAAAGGTTACCTCCCACCTGCTGGGAAATGAGAATGGAAGCGACTGCCAATTCCAAATCCGCACTTTGCACCCTTCGGACCATGCCCTCGAAAGCCTCGGCCCAGGGCGCTCCCAAGTTGACCTCCTGTATCACCTTGGCAAACTCTTCCGAAATGGGGGGCATTCCTTCCCGGGCAATCATCTCCATCGCCTGCTGAAAGCCATAGCCGGCCCGGATGGAGTTGGCCATCATCATAAAAGTATCGGCCAACTGCTGTTCGAAGGTTCGTATCCAACGGTTGGCCAGAAATCGCACGTAGAACAGGGGTAGGACAAATATTCCCCCTGCCACCACCAAGGCAATAAACCAACTGATGAACCAGGCCAAAGGAATGAAGACCACCAGGGCCAGTATGGTAGAGAAGTAAAGTACTTCCGAGGCTCGCCAGTTGGAACCAATGCGGGTCAGGTCACTGGCCAGGTTGTTGAGGAACTGAATGCGCGTATTGGCCAACCATTTGGAAAGGAGGGGCAGGAGGTCATTTTGCCGGCGCCGTCTCCGCTGCTTCTCTTCCTCCCGGGGACGCAATTCCCCCAGTACTCGGTCCAGGGCCGTACGTGGTTTGACCACAAAGGTATCCAACCGAGTTTTCATGGGGTCGGAGGGGGCCGAAAACATCTGTTTAAGGCCAATGCCGATGCAAACCAGACACACCACCCCGATCCCCATCAGCAAGGCAGTTAGCAAGTCCATGACTATCTCCCTCTCAGCGCAGGGCCTGCTCATCGGGGCGGAAAATGTCCAGGGGCAATCTAATACCTGCCTGCACGATGCGGTCGTAGCAGCGAGGCCGAATGCCAGTTGGTTTCAGCCGCCCTTGGATTTTGCCCTCGTCATCCACCCCCGTTTGCTCGAAGACAAACAGGTCCTGCAAAGTGATAATGTCTCCTTCCATGCCCGTCACTTCGGTCACATACTCAATGCGGCGGCTTCCATCCCGAAGGCGTCCCTGGTGAATGATTAGGTCTATGGCCGCGGCAATTTGTTCTCGGATGGCCCGCAGGGGCAAGTCCATACCGGCCATCAGGACCATAGTTTCCAGGCGGGAAAGCAGTTCCCGGGGGTTATTGGCGTGGGCAGTGGTCAGGGAACCATCGTGACCGGTGTTCATGGCCTGCAGCATGTCCAGTGCTTCTCCCCCGCGGCATTCTCCAACTACTATGCGGTCGGGACGCATACGCAAGGCATTGCGCACTAAGTCCCGAATGGTAATTTCCCCTTTTCCTTCGATGTTTGGGGGCCGGGCTTCCAGAGGTACTACATGCTCCTGGCGCAGTTGCAGTTCAGCGGCATCCTCGATGGTGACAATACGCTCGTTATTGGGAATGAAGGCCGAAAGAACGTTCAGGGTCGTGGTTTTACCTGAGCCCGTACCTCCAGAGACCACGATGTTCAAGCGAGCCTTTACTGCCGCATCCAGGAACTGGGCCACCTCGGGGGTAAGAGTGCCAAATTGGATGAGGTCGTTAATGGTGAAGGGGTCGGCGGCAAACTTACGAATGGTGAGGCACGGGCCCCGCAGAGACAGGGGGGGGATGATGGCATTCACGCGGCTGCCGTCCTTCAAGCGGGCATCTACCATGGGGCTGGCCTCGTCAATTCGGCGTCCCAGAGGAGCCACGATTTTCTCAATTATTTGCAGGACATGGTCGTTGTTGCGGAACTTGACCTCCGTCAACTCCAACCTGCCGTTGCGTTCCACAAATACCTGATCAGGTCCGTTGACCATAACTTCGGAGATAGTAGGGTCAGATAGGAGGGGTTCAATGGGTCCCAGCCCTACCATTTCATTGAGAATGTCATTGAGCACCTGACTCCTTTCCGCC
>DTZQ01000302.1 GCA_012961305.1 Armatimonadota bacterium
CAGTTCGATGTTGGGATGCTGGCCCACGGCGACCATTTTGGGGGTGAGGATGCAAGCGGCACAGTCCAAGGTAGGGAAGGTCTTGTCAAACTTAGCCATCTGACCTCCGATAGAGGGTTCCCGCTCGACCAGATAGACCTTCTTGCCCGCCTCGGCAATTTGCAGGGCCGCTTCAATTCCCGCGATGCCTCCGCCCACGATGAGGGTGTTGGGATTGACCGGAACCTCCTTTATCTCCAGGGGCTCGTGATAAGCGACCCTCCTCACCGCCGCGGCGATTAAACGTTTGGCCTTCTCCGTGGCCCGGCCGTGGTCTTCCGTCACCCAGGAGCAGTGCTCCCGGATGTTAGCCATCTGGAGGTAGTAGGGGTTTAAACCGCCCAACATAATCGCCCGGCGGAAGGTTAACTCATGCATCAGCGGGGAGCAGGAAGCCACGACCACTCGGTTCAACCCGTTTTCCAGGATGTCGTTGCGGATGAGTTGTTGCCCTGGGTCCGAGCACATGAACCGGTAGTCCCGGGCGACTTCGACCCCTTCCAATTGGGAGGCGAATTCCACCACCGCGGGCACATCCACTACCCCGGCGATGTTAACTCCACAGTGGCAAACATAGACCCCAATCTTGACTGCCATTGGTGGCCTCCTCCAAAGCCAGTCAGCGTTCAGCTCTTAGCAATCGGCATAGTTCAGGATGCGTGATACCTGGTGCGTAATACGTGATGTCAACCTCCTGCATCCTGCACATCTGAATGCTGAACGCTTGCGGGTTTTCCGACCCAACGACGCCACTTGCTTCGTTGCGTGGCTTACTCTGATAACGGGGAAGGGACAGACCTTAATTTTTAAGCCCCAGAAACGCTTCAATAGACCTGACAATGCTGGGGCCATCGTCCACGACGAGAATTTTAGGCTGCTCCCTCATTTTTCATCTTCAGAAGAACCTGGCAGATATTTGGCGAGGAGGTGCTGGGCCGGCACGATGCTTTTGTCCAGGCCCAACTGTGGGGCAGGTAGGCCCAAGGCAACCCCCAGTAATTGGGTGAAAAAGAGAACCGGTATCTCCAACGGGGCGCCGAACTGGCGGCTGATTTTCCCTTGATAGGAGTCCAAGTTGACGTAACATAGGGGGCAGGTAGTAACCAAGCATTCCGCTCCCTCTGCCGCCGCACATTGCAGCAGGTTTTTCACTAATTTGAGGGCTATCTCCTCGTTAGTAGTCATCAGCATTCCCCCGCAGCATTTGGTTTTGAGGGCATAGGGGACTATCTCTGCGTCCAGGGAGGCAAAAAGAGTGTCCAGACTGGTGGGAAAATCGGGGTCATCGAAAGCACTGTAGGGACGGGTGATTTGACAGCCATAGTAGGGAGCCACCTTCAAGCCTTGCAATGACCCTTGAGCCCGTTCAGCAATGGCTTCTGGGCCGATATCATTGACCAAGACCTCTAACAGGTGGCGCACCTGTACAGTGCCGTGGTACTCCAGACCAGCGGCCGCCAGGGCGGTTCCGATGCGGTTCCGTAAGTTTCCATTTTCGGCCAGGTAGCGGTTGGTTTTGTTCAAGACCGTGTAACAGGCACTGCAAACGGTCACCAAATCCCAACCAGCCCGCTCAGCCAAGGCCAGATTTCGGGCGGCCAAGGCGAAGGAACGCAGTTCCCGTACTGACATGTAGGCCGTTGCTCCGCAGCAGTTCCAATCCTCCAGTTCCACCAACTCTATCTCCAAGGCCTGGCAGACAGCGCGAGTGGACTGGTTATATTGCACGCTGCTGGCCTCCAGCGCACAACCGGGATAGAAAGAATAGGTCATGTTTCTACCCCCTCCTCGTAGTTCTTTTCAATGTGGTGCAGGATTTGCTTTAACTCCTGCTGTCCCTTAATGCGCTGGGCTCTGGCGCGGAGACGCCCTCGCCGCCACATTTTCAGCGCCAAGGGGAGCATTTTGAACATCCCCCGCCAGTCCGCTTTGAGGAAGTAGCGGGTGAGCAGTTCTCCTTCCGGATTGCGGCCGTACTTATCCACCATCCGGACGAAGATGGTGGAAAGGAAGGGGGTTTTAACTCCGGGTGGGTAGATGCCGTATTTAATGCCCAACCGCTTCAGTTCGTACATGATGTCGGTCAATTTGATACCCGCCGGGCAGCGCACCGTGCAACTGTAGCAGGAAGCGCACAGCCATACGGTATTGCTGCGCAAGACCCGGTCCAAGAGGCCAGCCCGAAAGGCGGCGATGATTTCCCGGGGAGTGTAATCCATGGCTTCGCTGGTGGGACAAGAACCACCACAAGTACCGCACTGAAGGCATTGCTTGATTTTCTCTCCCCCAGGAAGAAGGCAGATATTTTGCAGGAAAATTTCCGCCAGTTGAGGTTCAATGAGCCGGGGTTTTGCTGCTGCCATCGAGGTGTCCTCCCATTGTTCCCTCACAAACTTTCGGTCCATCCGTTCAGAGAGACCTTCTCTTTCCCTTCGAGCTCACCCGCCAACCCGCTATTCCCTTGGTCCAGAGCGCGTCTTCAGGTGACATTATAAGTATAACACGCTATTCTAACCCCTGTGTAGAGTAAAATTACTCAATTTGGGGGAAATGATGGGGAATTTTTTCCCCCTGTCAGACTATTTTCCGGCGGAAACTGAGACTAACTATTTCGGCTCGGGTGGAGGCATTTAGTTTACGCATGATGCGGTAGACGTGGTTGTTGACCGTGCGGACACTAATGCCGAGTCGTTCGGCAATGGCTTTATCAGTAAGACCCTCCCGCAGTCCCAGGAGGACCTTCTTTTCCTGTTCGGAAAGAGGTTCCCCCTTTTCCCTCGAGAGCAATGGTCGCCCATACTCCTTCCGGCCCAACAAGCGGGCCAGTTCCCGGGCCAACTCGCCGATGTTGAAGGGTTTGGCCAAATAGCCGGAGGCTCCCAGCCGCAGGTGTTCCACACAGGATTCCAGTGAACCAAAAGCTGTGAGCATGAGTACGGGCACTTCAGGAGCGATTTCGTGGCGAATCTTTTTCAACACCTCTGTTCCATCCATGCCTGGCAGGAACCAATCTAAAATGACCGCATCAAAGGAACGGGTTTTTAGAATTTGAAGGGCTTGCTCCCCCCGACTAATGGTCATAACTTCATAGCCATAAGCAGGCAAGCCCTCGGCACAGGCTAAAAGGATGTCGGCATCATCATCCACTACAAGGATGCGGGGTCTAATCATGGGCTTATCCTCCTTATGCCAATTCTTCCCCCAGCAAGGTCATTAGATAATGCAGGCCTTTACATTCCCTTTACTTGCGTGCCATCCACTGCGGCAGGGTAAAAGTAAACGTAGTACCTTCCCCTTCGGTGCTCTCTACCTCTATTTCTCCTCCATGGCGCTCCACAATGTATTTTACCAAAGACAAACCTAAGCCCGTTCCATCGGGCTCAAAGGCTTCCGCGTTGGGGGCCCGATAGAACTCGTCGAAGATATGAGGTAAAGCCTCAGCGGGAATGCCGATGCCGTTATCAGTAACTTCCACTTTAATCCATTCTCCTTCCGAGTGGGCTTTTACTTCTATGCAGCCCCCTGGAGGAGTGTACTTGATAGCATTGGTCAATAAGTTGATGAAAGCCTGTTCGATATGGTCCTTATCGCCGTTGATGAGGGGCAAATTGGTAGGCACCCGAATTTGCAAGGCGATGTTTTTGTCCTCCGCCCGCAGCCGCATATCTTCAATTGCAGCCCAGAGAATTTCCGCCAACTCTACCGGTTCCAAACGCAATTCCTTGGCCGCTTTGATGCGAGATAAATCTAACAAATCCCGGGCCAGATGCAGCAGTTCGTAAATGCGCCGTTCTGCCCGCTGAAGGAAGTATCTGGTCTTCTCCTCTAACGGACCGGTAACGCCATCTAAGACCACACTAAGCAAACTCTGAGCCGCTGCCGCCGGCGACTTGAGGTTATGGGAAACTAACAATACATATTCGGACTTCAGCCTATCCTGCTCCCGCAAATTCTCATTAGCCTCCTCTAACTGTTCCTTCAACGCCGCCAGTTCTTCTTCCCGCCTCCGTAAAGTAGCGGTGATTTCTGTGGTGAGATAAACCGTGATGTACATGGTGGTAGCGAAAACAGTCAACATTCCGAGTAAGTACTTGGGTTGATTGTAAAGGTCTGCCGTGGGAGACAGGAATCCCGCCGGGAGGAATCCCTGCAAGTGGACATGGGGGATTATCCGGGCATATTCCAAACCTCCCATCATCCCGACCAAACCAGTGGCTAAAGTAGCATGGACGTAACTTGCCCGCCGGGAAAGGAGGATGCTGGCGATAATCATGTGAAAGACAAAGTAGAAGATGAAGGGATTTTCCACCCCACCGGAAAAGTGGATGAGCGCGGCTAAGGCCAACCAGTCCAGGCCAATTTGCAGATTGACAAACCAACCTACCCACCTTGCCGAACTGTCCGTGGATTCCCTTTTAAGCCGGGGCAGAACCCACCACAGCAAACCATTGTAACCCACAATGGCCAAAGCAATAAGACAGATGGGCAAAAACGGGAAGCGAATATGTAGCATTTCCGTGGTTACCAGAGCAGTAACCAACACTCCTCCCGCTGCTATCCACCGCAGACTCATTAACCACTGGATTCGCTCCAGCAGCGTCAATTCTATGGGGATTTGTGTCCGCATCCCACCTTTACCCTCTATCAGTCCGCCGCAAAAGTTGCTCCACCCGTTTCAGCAGTTCCTCCGGGCGAATAGGTTTCTCCAGGAACTCCTCCACGGGTAGGTACTCCCCATCGGGGGTGAAACGGAAGAAAGTCGTTTGATGAATCGCCGTAAGCATCAAAATAGGAATATGGGCATAGGCCCCATATTCCGACTGGGGGTCGGGGTTCTTCAAACGGTGCGCAATCTCAAATCCCTTGGTCGTTTTCTCCAGCATAACGTCCAAAATAATCAGGTCTGGGTTTTCCTCCTTGACCTTCTGCAATCCCTCCTCACCCGTGACCGCGGTGACTACCTGGTAGGATTTAGATTCCAAAATGGTCTTTATGACCTCCGTAAAATCCAGGTCATCTTCCACCACCAAAATCTTCAACGATTTTGCCATGGCTTTTATTTTCCCCTTTCTTGGAGGCTTAGGGATGCTTCAGCGGCAGGTTGAGCCGCAGAGCCTCATTCATGCTCCCCGAGCGGAAGCCCCTTAGGTCTAAGGTAACGTACAGAAACCCCAGTTCTCGCAATTTATTTACCACCTGAAGGCGGAATTCCTCCTCCAAAAAGCGGGGCATTTCCTCCGGAAACACCTCAATACGGGCCAGATGCTCGTGACAACGCACCCTAAACTGCCGGAACCCTTGCTCCCGGAGAAACTGTTCGGCCTCGTCTACCATCCGCAGTTTTTCTGGAGTAAGGGCCTGGCCATAGGGGAAACGAGAGGCCAAACAGGCAAAAGAAGGCTTGTCCCAGGTGGGCAAACCCCAGCGCCGGGAGAGTTCCCGCACCTCGGCTTTGGTCAACCCCATTTCCTCCAAGGGGCTAACTACCCCCCGTTCCCGAGCCGCCTGCATCCCCGGCCGGAAATCCCCCCGGTCGTCCACCGTAGCCCCATAGGCAATATGCTTGAAACCCCGCTCCCGGGCAATGGCTTCCAACTCATCGAACAACTCCATCTTGCACAGGTAACACCGATGAGGAGGGTTCTGTACAAACTCCGGGATAGTTAGTTCCGCTGAGTCCACGAGGAGGTGTTCAATGCCGATAAGTTGCGCCAATCGTTGGGCTTCCTCCACCTCAGCCTGGGGATACAGCGGCGAACGGGCGGTGACCGCCAAAGCCTTTTTCCCCAAAGCCTCCTGGGCGGCCTTGGCCAGCAAAGTACTGTCCACCCCCCCAGAAAAGGCAATGACTACACTTTCCAAAGAGCGCAAATAGGCTAACAGTTGTTCCCATTTCTGCTCCAAACTCATTTTTCCCTCCTTAATCCCCGCCGCAAAGCGGTCAGCAGGCGTTCATGGCGCGCGCACAATTCCCCCGGAGACGTAAATTGGGCCCGAAGCAGTTCCTCCTGCCAATGAGCATTGTACAGCCGACAATGTTTATCCCCACAGAAGGCTTCGCCAGCCAACTGGTAAAAGGCTGCCTGGAGCACATAACCTTTCAGGGCCTCCGTAGTGCGGGGGTCGTCAGGAAGAAGACAAAAATGGCCCCATTTTTCCTCCCCTACCTCCGTCCCCTCCAACCCCGCATATTGCCGCAGAAGGTAATATTCCCGCGGTTTAGCAGGGGCCTCCACCAGTCCGGTGGTCGAAATGAGATGCGGTACGCCAGCCACAATCACCCGCGCATGGTAGCGGCGGTCATCTTCGTCGTAAGTGCCCAACAGTTGGGCGGTGAAAATCAAGTGGACATCCCTCAACCGTCGCTCCCGCGGCGGCAGCAACTCGCGAAAGGCCGCCTGCAACCACATTCCATCGTAGAGCAAGCCCCAGGTTCCCCTCTCCGGCTGGGCCAGCCGGCGCTGTTCGTAGGTAATCTCCCCCGGCAGCGGCTCTCGCCGTCTCACCGGTTCGGACAGGCGCAGTACCTTCGCCCCGGCCCACAGACGGGCCCAGCCCTCAAGGGAAAGGAAGGGAAACTCACCCTTCCCCTGCCGGCCGCAAAACCGGTGAAAGGTTTCGCGAACCACAACTTCGCTGCCGGGAAACTTCTCCCGCAAATATCCCGCCAAGACCTTCACGTTCAACGCTTTGGCCGCTGGCTCATCGTACAGGTAAAAATGCCACATGAAGGGTCATGTCATACCAATTGTCTTTTGCAAATCCCCAATTGGAGCCACACCCTTTAAGAGGGCGCAAGGCCGCTTAACGCCTCATCGCTGTTACTCAACGTCCCGACCGGCCACTCCGTCCACGGTCAAGTTGATGTCCGGGTAGCCGTCCACCGCCGGGTGTATAGCCCGGGCCGGCAGGTACTTCACATGACCATCCACAAACAGGTAATTCCGACTGCCTCGCCAATTCCACCAGCCCACGGGCGGTGGGTCATGATTGGTCAACCACTCCGCAGCCAGAGCCTTCTGGGCTGGGAACTGCACGGCCGCTTCACTCTGGGAAACGCAAGGGAAGCGGGGCCACCGCCACAGGTCTTCTTTGGTCATGGCATTGACCTGCGCGGGGGTGTGGTAGAAAGCCGCACTATAGCCGTAGGAAGTGCTGTCCCATTTGACCGGAGCCGTGGCATCGCTGGGACAGATGAGAATGCCCGG
Organism: Armatimonadota bacterium; assembly: GCA_012961305.1. Lineage (GTDB taxonomy): Bacteria > Armatimonadota > UBA10988 > UBA10988 > DTZQ01 > DTZQ01. Next base: position 7,248 of record DTZQ01000302.1, read on the forward strand.
CCGATGGTTTACGGATTTGTTGGGATTGGTGAGGTCTGTGGGGTCCCGCTGGGCCACCAGGGCCAAATAGGGCTGTACCAGCCACCGCCAACGTCGTCCCATCCACAGGAAAGGGTCTCCGTTGTTGGGGAAACAGCCATCGTAATCCTGCCCGTACATCCGAAAAGCCAAGCCAATCTGCCGCAGGTTAGAGGAGCAAACGGCCTTTCTTCCCTGCTCCCGCGCCTGGGCAAAAATGGGGAACAGCAAGGCCGCCAGCAGCGCGGTAATGGCCAGAACGACCAGCACTTCCATCAAGGTGAACCCCTTTCGGTTCCCACTCATACCTACACCTCCGCGCACTGATGCCCTCAAGAACTCCTACTGGCGGCGACTGCGCGGTTTCGCCGGAACCTGGCCCGTCAATTTAGCCTTCTCCTTCTGGGCCCAGGTGCGCACGCCCTGAGCATTGTCCGTCTGGGCCAGGTCGAGGTAGTCCACGCCGAACCGCTGAGCCCCCACTTGGTAGGCGTGTTTGCGCAGGGGCACATCCCCCTTTTGGCGCAGGCGGTCTATCACCGACCGGGCCAAACGGTTGGACACCTCTTGAGGATGTTCCGCAATTACATCTAAAACCCCCCGCAAGACTGCGTTGCCAATCCAATCCTTGGGATTACGGCGGGAGTATTTCCGCACCCCCTCCGCCGGGTCGAGCCCCGAACGGGGAAGCCACCCTACGG
>DTZQ01000303.1 GCA_012961305.1 Armatimonadota bacterium
GCAGGTCCGAGGGACGGTCCCACATGATAAAATTGAACTGCCCCCGCCGCCGTTGGGGAACGGTGAAGGAAGCCTCCCCCAAGTCTACTTCCTGCCCATCCTTCAGCAGCACTGCTTCCGCCCGGAGGAGAATCGTCGCCCACCTGCCGATGGGAAAAGAGAAACGCACCTGTTTGCCCTCTGGTGCCCGCGGGAATTCCTGGCGGGCGAGCACCCGGTCGTCACTGGTGCGCAGTTGCACCCGCAGGGCGTGCTGAGAGGTGAAGCCTTCCCCGCGCAAGACGACGGTGCCGGTGATGGTTTCGCCCTCCTCCGCGAAGGGTTGGTCGAGTTCCACTCTCTCCACCCCTCGCGGGCTGGTCACTTGAAATGCTCCTGCACCGAAGGCCTCTACTCCCCGCTCGCTGCAGGCCAGAACGTCCAGGTAATACTGTCCCGTTCGCAAAACCGGCAGCCGCAGGCCGGGGGTTCTGGTCTGACCCGGTTGGACGGTGACTTCGGCTGGGGGCAGGCGTTTGGTCCAGCCGTCGTGGGCCCGGCGGAGGGTGAAATGCAGTTGCAGCCGGAGGGCTTGCGGGCCGAGGTTTTGCACCCGTACCGGGAGCCAATCGGAGGGCAGTTGGGAGCGGTCGAAGGTCAACCCCTCGCCCAGAATTTCGGTCAACAGCACCTCTCCCTCCCGGCCAGCCGCCCACAAAATGGCCCGTCCGATGAACAACTGCCAGTACTCATACTCCGTGAGCGCGGGGAAACTGAAGGTCATTTTGGGAGTGAGGGCGTGGGGCCCGCCCGGATAGTTCACCCACAGGCCGCGTCCTTTGCCCAAACGGTAGGGAGTGAGCAGGCGAGCGGCCAGTTCCGGGGAGGTTGGTGCCGTCAGGCCGAGGGCCTCCTTCATCGGTTCTGCATGGGCCAGGGCAGCCACAGGCAGTCCGCTGAGGAGGGCAAAAGGAGGACGCCTGGCTCGTTTGACTGCGAAAATCCGCTCCGGCTTTCGGCCCACACAGACCAAACCCGCGCCCTGCCTTACCACCCGTTCCAAAATGTGGTACTGGGCCTCCCGGGGCAGGGCCTCGTAATTCGCATTGCCGAAAACGTACACCTCAAAGGGCTGTTCCAGCAGGCGCAGAAGCCGCTTCTCTCCCTCTTCGCCCCGGTGCAGCACGTTGGCCTGCATGAACACAGCGGTGGGTTCAATGTCGAACCGCTGGGCCAATTCCACAACTTCGCGGGGGGCAGTGCCCAGGGAAGTGAAGGACCCGTGGTTGCCCCCGCGCCCGGTGACGAAAAACAGCCCCCGCACCGGGCCACCGGCTAAGTCCTTCCCCCAGGGGACGTGGGGGGTCACGTAGGCGGTGGTCAAATCGTGCTCCTCTTCCAATTCATCGGCCGGCAGACCTGGGGTTGCGAAAACCGCCGCGAAAATTCCCACCAACCCACCGACCAAGAGTTCGCGTCCCATGAGTGTACTCCCTACCTGCCGCTTAAGTGGCTCACTCCAGCGGATATTTCCGCAGGATGAGGTCGCGCAATTGCACGACTTTTACGGGCACCTCCTTCACCTTCCCCCGTTCCATGAACTTCCTTCCGGCGAACAAAGCCGCATATTCCTCAGACAGCGTCAGGCACGTCCCCAGGCCGGTCTGTCCGGGGAACAGAAACTCCTCCCGAGGCTCCAAGGAGGCCGCTGTCGGGGTCTCTGCAACTGCCTGACCCTCTGATTCCCAGGTCATTTTAAGCACGGCTTTGCCCTCCCTGCAATTTAAATTCGCGGGAAGGGGTTGGATTCCTCCTTTGGGACCTATGCGGACTTGCCCAAAGGGCCAAGATGTCGTATAATCACCAGTGAAAGGAGGTGCAGCATGTGGAGGTTACTTTGCGGGCTTCTCCTGCTCGGGAGCAATTCCGCAGTGGGAGCGGGGTTGAGGTTGATTGAGAACGCCCAGCCTCGCTGTGCCATCGTGGTGCCGACGCTGGCTTCCCCGGTGGAGCAGCAGGCAGCGGCAGAACTGGCTCACTACTTGCAACTCATGTCCGGAGCCGAAGTGCCGATAATCTCAGCGGGCGAGCCGGTGGCTCAGCCCTATCGCCTTTTAGTCGGGCGGGCAGAGCAGGTGCTGGCGCAGCCCCCTAAGTTGCACCCGGAGGGGTTCCTCCTGCGCACGGTGGACGACGGGCTAATCATCGCCGGCGGCAGCGACTTGGGAACCCTGTTTGCGGTTTACGACTTCCTGGAACGCCTGGGCTGTCGGTGGCTGGTGCCGGGAGAGTTGGGCCAAGTCGTACCCCTGCGGCCCACCGTCACGGTGAAGGACTGGAACGTAGTCGAACGGCCAGCCTTCGAGATTCGCTCCTTTGCCCTTACCGGTGGGGGAGAGCGGGCCGAGTGGGGACTGCGCAACAAAATTAACGGGTTCTACTCCCTGGAGTTTGCCGAGGCCCACGGCGGAGCCCTCTCCTTTCAGCCGGGAACGGCCGGGTTCCACAGTTTCTTCCAAACCCTGCCGGCCGAGGAGTATTTCCCTGACCATCCCGAAATTTTCCCCCTTCTGGGCGGGAAACGGATGAAATACTCCGTGCGCGGTGGACAGTTGTGCACCACCAATCCCGAGGCGGTGGCTCTGGCAGCGAGCGTGGTGCGACGTTACTTCCGGGAGCATCCGACGGCGCGGATTTACACCCTTTCGCCCAATGACGGCTACGGCTGGTGTGAGTGCGAACGGTGCCGGGCCTTCGACGAGCAATATGCGGCCGGCCGCACTCACGCCAGCGGGCGACCGATAACCACCGACCGGCTCATGTATTTCCTCAACCAGGTGCAGGCCCAACTGCGGGGTGAATTTCCCGGCCGCCGCCTGGTCACCCTGTCCTACGTCAACTACGTGGAGCCGCCGACCACTTACGTGCCGGAGGCGGACATCATTGCCTTTCAGTGTCACTACACCCCTGCCTGTTATGCCCATCCCATCACCGACCCCGACTGTCCCGAAAATCGGAAGTTCGACGCCCACCTGCGCCGCTGGGTGGAAGTGCTGCGCCGGGCCCGAGGGGAGGGGCAACCGGTGAACCTGGGCATTTACGCCTACACCGACAAGAGCATGTGGTTTTACCTGCCCCGACCCGTAGTCCGTCAGATGGCAGCCGATATTCAGCATTTCTACGAGTTGGGCATCCGCAGTTATTACGCTCAGAGCAGCGCCAGCGTGTGGGCCCTGAACCTGCCGCTCTATTACCTCACCGCCAAATTGCTGTGGAACCCCCAACAGGACGTAGAGGCCCTGCTGGACGACTTTTACACTAACTTCTTCGCCGCGGCCGCGGAACCCATGCGGGCCTATTACCAGACCTTCGAGGAGGCCCTGGCCCGCAGCCGTGCCCACTTCAATGCCGACCCCCTCAGCGAAGCTCCGCCGCTCCTTACCCCAGAGGTCA
>DTZQ01000304.1 GCA_012961305.1 Armatimonadota bacterium
CATTGCGGCTGTTGGTCACGTTCCCTGGCACCGCGAAGACCTCCCGGCCCTGTTCTAAGGCGTAGTCCGCGGTGATGAGGGCCCCGCTGTTGAGGGGGGCTTCCACAATGACCACCGCCCGGCTCAAGCCGCTGATGAGCCGGTTGCGGGCCGGAAACCGCCAGGCCTCCGGGCGGGTGCCCAGGGGGAACTCCGTCAGCACCGCACCCCGTTCGCTTATTTCCTCGCGCAGGGCCCGATTCTCTCGGGGGTAAATCACATCCAGGCCACAGCCCAAGACCGCAATGGTACGCCCTCCGGCCCGCAGGGCCCCCTGATGGGCAGCAGCGTCAATGCCCCGGGCCAGCCCGCTGACGATAGTCGCCCCGTAGGAGACCAGACCTTTGCTCAGGTTTTCCGCCACCAGGCGGCCATAGGGCGAACTGCGGCGGGAACCGACAATGGCTACTGCCCGCTGGTCCTCTGGGCAGAGTTGGCCCAGGAGGTACAACAGGGGTGGTGGGTCGGCGATTTGTCGCAGCAAGGGAGGATAATTTTCGTCGTAGTAAGTGACCAGGGTGGCTTGGAGGCGTTCCAACTGTTCCCAATCGGGGCGCACGTCCAAAGCGCGAACGGCCTCCATTTTAGGTCCTATAGAGCGGTCGAAGCCTTCTACCTGAGCCAAAGCAGCCACCGAAGCCTGAAACACCGCCCGGGGCGAACCAAAGTGCTCCAAGAGTCTCAGTTGGCGCCGGGGTGCAATGTTCAGCCGATTAAAACGCAGCCACCATTCCCACTCTTCCATTCCGTCCTCCCCCAGGCGGCCCGGAGGCAATTATTGTTCAAACCCTCCGAAGAGACCGCCAAAGGGTCCGCCGCGCCGACCACGCCTTCCGCGCCGTCCCGCTCCAAAGCCCGGATAGCCCCTCTCCAAACCGGGCAAACCGCCTTCCTCTCCCCCAATGCCCGGCATTTGCGGTTGGGCGGGAGCGATGGGTTCCAACAGAGGCTGGCGGTTGTCTACCTTGAAGGTCCAGCGGCGGACTATTTCATTGCCGAACCAATCCTTCGCCGAAACCATTATCGTATGGTTGCCATCCTCCAACCGCGGTTTTACCCGGGCCTTCTCCCGTTCCAACAGGGTCACCGTAAGGGCCCCCGTTTTGGGGTCATAGGCCAAAGGTTTAGGGTTGCCGTCAAGCGTAGCCACGATGCTGTCTTCTACTAATCCACTACCCTCGTCCGTGATAAGGGCATAGAACTCGAAGGGCAACTGTCGCGCGGCCAGTCCTTTGATTTGCAGATAGTCTTCCTCCTTAAAATCGTCTCCTTCATCCTCTCTAAGGGCCTGTATCTCCTCTTCGTCGTACAAGGGAACCGCAATCCCGCTGCCGTCACTGGCGGAGGTAACCAACTGGGCCTCTTCAATCCAGGGTTTGCCCACATCTGGGACGTCAGGGCGAAAAGCATAGAGCGTACCGTCATCGGCCATTATGTAGAGGGTTCCATTGGCCACCACTGGCGGGGCTAACACGTTAAACACTGCCCGGCTCTCTCCAGAGGTACGGCGCGGGTCCAGTTTGTACTTCCACTTGACCTCCCCCGTGGCCGCGTTGAGGCAGAAGACAAAACCGCCCTCTGTGCCCACGTACAGGTCATTGCCGGCCACCGTGGCCGGGGCCAGCACCCCATTCTCTACCGATTGCTTCCACAGCAGTTGACCGGTACGAGTCACAAAGGCATAGACGTAGCCATCGGTACAGGTAACATAGAGGTTCCCGTGAGCCAGGGTCGGGGTGCCTTTTACAAACCCATCGAGGTCCTGATGCCACCGCAGGCGAAAAGAGCGGTTGGTCAGGGCCATAACCCGGCGGTCGCCTACCAGGTACACATATTGTTCATCGGCCACGGGCGGCGAGGCCACACGGCCTACGGTCAGGGCCCGTAACTGCTGTCGGCGAGCCAAATCAATCAAATGCAGCACTCCCCCGCGGTCGGTGAAAAACAGCCGCCTGCCCACAAAACACAGGGCCGTTTCCAAACCGTGCGGGAACTGCATTGGCCGGGGCCAAATGTCTTCACCTGTTTGCGAATCCACCGCATACAACTTGCCGTCGTCGGCAGCGAAGTAAAGCACTCCCTCAATCACCACCGGCGGAGTGCGAATAGCCCGGCTGTTGTCGGTGGTAATGGCCGAACCGATGGGCCAACCCAATTTCCCATCCTCCGGCCGTAGGGCGAAGAGGTCTCCGCTGTCCGTGCCTACGAATAACAACCCGGCGGCCAAAGTCGGAGAAGTGCGAATGGCCGACTGGGTGGGAAACTCCCACACTTTACTGCCCGTCTCCACATCCAGCCCATACACCATGCCCAGGGAACAGTAATAGACCATGTTCCCGGCTACTGCGGGGGCGGAAATATTGTCCCGGTCCACATCGGTGGAGTACTTCCACCACAACGCCAGCGGGGGTGAAAGTCGCTCCGGAGTGAAACCGGTGTGGCGGAGGTCATACTTGTACATCAGACAATCCTCCCCCCAACTCCCAGGCATTCCCCCCGCCCAGTTTAGCAAAAGCCCTACGATTAGTCCAAACCTCCCAGGTCGCATGGCTATCCTCCCGTGATTAAAGAAATACCCTTAAAACATACGCCCTTAAACTTCAGATTCCTCCTGCCCCAGAAAAAATCACTCCCACAGGCGACGGTCCAGACTGCGATACTGGATGGCCTCAGCGATGTGGTTCACCCCGATGTTCTCCACTCCTTCCAGGTCGGCAATGGTTCGGGCCAGTTTCAACACCCGGTCGTAAGCGCGGGCGGTCAAGTTTAACCCCTCAATGGCCGAACGCAAGAAATCCCTGACTTCAGGCGCCAGGGAACAGTACACTCGCAAATCACGGGGACGCATGTGGGCGTTACAGAAATATTTCTGTCCCGCGAACCGCTCCTGTTGAATTTGACGGGCCCGGATGACCCGCTCGCGGATGGTCCGGGAAGGTTCGCTCTGGGGGTAATTAACCAGTTCGTCTCGCCGCAGGGGAGGCACTTCAATGTGGATGTCAATGCGGTCTAACA
>DTZQ01000305.1 GCA_012961305.1 Armatimonadota bacterium
GAGCCGTTGGACAAGGCGGGAGCGTATGCCATTCAGGGCCGGGGCGGGGGGTTGGTTGTGGGTCTCAAGGGCTGTTACTTCAACGTCGTGGGCCTGCCTTTGGCGCGAGTGGCGCAAATGCTGCGGGAGTTTGGCCTTTTGGGGGTAGGGGAGTGAACGGGCGATGGGGAAATTGGACTATCATCTGACGATTAAGGACCTGCCGGAGGACTTGCGGCCGCGCGAGCGGCTGCTGCGCGAGGGGGCGGAGAAGTTGTCCGACGCGGAACTGCTGGCCATTGTGCTGCGGGTGGGTAACGAGGAGGAAACGGCAGTACAGTTGGCCGAGCGGGTGCTGACGGAGGCTGGGGGACTGCGCTACTTGAGCGACCGCACGCCGGAGGAACTGGGGGCCATTAAAGGCATCGGCCCGGCCAAGATTGCGCAAATCAAAGGCGCGTTGGAGTTGGGGCGCCGGCTGGCGGCCCTGACGCCGGAGGTTCGCCCCCGCATCACTTCCCCTCAGGACGCCGCCAACCTGATGATGCCCCGCATGCGGTTTCTGGACAAAGAGCATTTCATTGCCCTGCTGCTCAACACCAAGAACGAGGTCATCGGCGAAGTTACCGTATCCGTGGGCACGCTGGACATGTCCGTGGCCCATCCGCGAGAAATTTTCCGGGCGGCCATCCGGCGCAGCAGCGCGGGGATTGTGCTGCTGCACAACCATCCCAGCGGCGACCCCCAGCCCAGTTCGGAGGATGTACAGTTGACCAAACAACTGGTACAGGCGGGAAACCTGCTGGGCATTGAGGTGGTGGACCATCTGGTCATCGGCGACGGGCGCTACGTGAGTTTGCGCGAGAAAGGACTCCTGTAAAGCGAGGGAAGAGCCTTGAAACGGTTAATGGGTGCTTTTTCCCGGGACATGGGGATTGACCTGGGCACGGCCAACACTCTGGTGCACGTGCGCGGGCGGGGCATTATCCTGCGCGAGCCCTCGGTGGTGGCCATTGACAGCGAAACGCACAAAGTGTTGGCGGTGGGCTTCGAGGCCAAACGCATGTTAGGTCGCACCCCAGGGAGCATCGTGGCCATTCGTCCCCTGAAAGATGGGGTTATTGCCGACTACGATGTGACTCTGGAAATGCTGCGCTACTTCATCCAAAAAGTGCACCGGCGGCGCTCCTTTTTGGCCCCGCGGGTGGTTATTGGCATTCCTTCCGGGGTCACGGAAGTCGAACGGCGGGCCGTTATTGATGCTGCCCTCACCGCGGGCGCGCGGGTGGCCTACGTGATTGAAGAGCCCATGGCTGCTGCCATTGGGGCCGGAATGCCGGTGTCCGAGCCGGTGGGCAGCATGGTGGTGGATGTGGGCGGAGGGACAACGGAAGTGGCAGTTATTTCCCTGGGCGGCATCGTCACCCATCGTTCCATTCGCATTGCCGGGGACGAAATTGACGAAGCCATTGCCTCCTACATGCGCCGCACCTACAATTTGCTCATCGGCGAGCGCACGGCTGAAGAAATCAAGATGGAAATCGGCTCCGCTTTCCCCTTGGAGCAGGAGGATGCCTATTCGGTGCGGGGACGGGACTTGGTCTCCGGCCTGCCCCGGAGCATTACCGTTACCTCCACGGAAATCCGCGACGCCATTAAGGAGCAGGTCGTGGCCATCGTAGATGCGGTGAAGGCTACCCTGGAGACCACTCCGCCGGAGTTGGCGGCTGACATTATGGAGCGGGGTATTGTCCTGGCGGGGGGCGGGGCTTTGCTGCGGGGCTTAGACCGGCTAATCAACGCGGAAACGGGCATGCCGGTGTACATGGCGGAGGACCCCCTCACCTGTGTGGTCATCGGGGCGGGCCGGGCCCTGGAGGAACTTGATGCCCTGGCCAAAGTCCTGACCACCGGCGGTCGGTGAGCGACCTTTATCCTGCTATTTTAGGGGCCGTTCTGCTAGCCTGGAGCCTATTGCATATCCCCTCTGCTCCTGCCCTAAGCGATAAGCCACCTACTACATGTTCAATCCCCCATCCACGCAAAACACCTGGCCGGTGATGTAGGCGGCCCGGTCAGAGGCCAGAAAGACGACCAAGTGGGCTACTTCTTCCGGCTTTCCAAACCGGCCCAGCGGGATGCGAGGCAGCATTTGCTTCCGGCGTGACTCTGGGAGGGCTGCCAGCAGGTCGGTCTCGATGATTCCCGGCGCGACGGCATTCACGGTGATGCCCCGCCCGGCTAACTCCCGCGCCACCGCCTTGGTGAACCCGATTAGGCCCGCTTTGGCGGCGGAGTAGTTGGCCCGCATCAAATCGCCAGTCAGCCCGGCCACGGAGGAGATGTTGACGATGCGGCCCCACTTTTGTTTCACCATCTCTTTGGCCACCAGTTTGCTACAGTGGAAGGTTCCTTTGAGGCTGGTGTCCAGCACCTCGTCCCATTCGGCTTCGGTCATGAAAGTAAGGTACTTGTCCCGCACCAGACCGGCATTGTTGACCAGGATGTCCACCCGCCCGAAGTTCTCCCTGGTGGCCGCAACGAGGGCCTGAACTTGCATTGGGTCACGGACATCGGCCTGCACCACCAGGGCTTGCCGGCCTTGGGACCTCACGGCTTCAGCCGCCTCTTGGGCCGCATCAGCCTGAGTCAGGTAGTTGATTACTACCTGCGCTCCTGCCTCGGCCAAGGCCAGGGCAATGGCCCGTCCCAGGCCTCGCGAACTGCCGGTGACCAAGGCCACCCGGCCAGTCAAGTCTATTTGCCATCCCTTGGGGTTCATTGGCTATCCCTCCACAATGGCTACCGCCACCGCATAGTGCTGGCTGTGGGAGATGGACACCAGCACTCGTTTACCGCCCAGTTGTTTCAACCTTTCTGCTGCCGCTCCCCGCAGTTCCACCTGCGGTTCCCCGCTGGGGCGGTTGGTAACCACAATTTGCTGCCAGCCCACACCCCCTCCCCAACCCGTGCCCAGGGCCTTCATAACTGCCTCTTTGGCGGCAAAGCGTCCCGCATAATGGGGAAAGGGATGGGCGTAGTTTACAAAGGCTGACCATTCCTCGTCCGTCAGCGCCCGGTGGAGAAAGCGTTCTCCGAACCGCTCTACTGCCCGCCGAATGCGCTCAATTTCGACGATGTCAATCCCCAAACCCAGAATCATATTACCCCTCCCCCGTGATTTCCACGGCTACCTCCACCTCAAAGGTGCGGGGCCAGGGAAGGGTCAGGTCACAGCGCACTAACTTTCCAATTTGCCACTGACCCGACGCCGTGGTGACCCTGCAACCCCGAAAATGACGGTCAAAGAACTCCCGGGCTTGAATTTCCAGCCGTTGGGCTACTTCCCTTTTGACCAATTCATAAGCCTCCCCCAAATTGAGCGGAGAAAGGCCCTGCCGTTCCAGTTCGGCGTTTATCTGGGGGCGGAGGAGAGATTGGTACAAATAGTCGTCCACGAAGCGGCTGAACAGGAACTCCACCTGCGCGGCTGGCTGGCGTCCGTCGTGGAGGCAGGCTTGGGCCAACACGGTGCCCAAAGTGTTTCCAGCCGTGTCCCACCCAGCGTAGGCAGTGAGGCGCGGCAGTTCTATCCGCTGAGTTAGCAGTTCCATTAGCAAAGTGTCCGCGCCGTTGGGGAAGGCCACATCCGCGAGGGCGACAGTCCAACCTTGCTCCAGAGCGCGGGCCAGAGTATCCACAAAGCGCTGCACCTGCACCGCGCCGGGACTTTGGGGGTCCTGTTCCACTTCCCGCCGTCCCGGGCCCCGGGGGGTGTTGACCAGCAGGAGAAAATCGGCTTGGCCCTCTGCTGGGACTATCTCCGCTCCTATAGCCCCCACGTGGGCTTCCACCGTTTCTCGGAGGGGCCGGTCTTCAAAGGGGGAAATGCGTTCCGCTCCCCCGGCGGAAGCATAGTACACGGCAACGCGGGGAGCCCTCTGCCGGGCCGTGTTCACCCACCGGGCTAAAAGGGTCAGCGCGGCCTCGCTCGCGCCAGGGTGGAGGCTCACCCGTTCGCTCACGCCTAAGTCTGCGGCCAGAGCGCGAAGGGCCATCTGTTCCTCTCGATGGGGACCAAACTCGGCCGCATCTTCCTGAGTGAGGATTAGGTAGTCCACCACCCCGGCAGCCACATATTCCACCATCTGCCGATTGACAGCGTGATTGCGGGCCCGTGCCGTGTGGTAAGCCTGTAAGAGCGCGGGGGGAAGGTCGCGCTCCAACTGTTCCCGTTCCTGTTGAGCAGTTCTTTCCCGGCGTCCCAGAAGTTCCGAATAGCGATGCAGTTGTCGCCAGTAGCGCAGGTTTTCTGGGGAGGAGGCGGTGAGGGAAGTGCGCATGAGCACATTGGAAGCGTACACGGTCACCGAGGGAAACTGCTGGCGAAAGCGGGAAAGAACTGAAAGCCGTTGTTGGGCATGGGACAGAGATACATCTGGGGTTCGGGAAGCAATTAGACCCCCGTAGGCAAGCATATCCGCAGACACAAGCACCACCTTGGCCTCCGCGCCTTGAGCCAGGAACCACTCACTCAGGGGTTCCGGCTGGCCCGGGGTGGTGAACTGACCCAGCAGGGAGAGGGGTGGCAACTGCAGTTTGTAACCTGCCAGGCGGGCCAACTGAGCGGGGAAACGTACATTGCACGGGCGAGTGTCCAAAGGGATTAAGGCTATGCGCTCAGCCATGTTAAATGGTCAATTCGAGGCCCTCGTAGGCCACTATTACTTCGCACTTATGCGCGGTAGGCACGTGGCGCAAATAACGCAGCGAATTGCCGTAAATGACCTCTCTGATTTTGTTGTCGTCGTAAGCAGGCTCGTGGTGGAAGAGCACCAGCGTTTTGACCCCGGCCTCGGAGGCCAGTTCCACCCCAATCATGGCGGAACTGTGGCCCCAGTTGAACTTCTCATAGAGCGTTTCCTGCAGGGTATACTGGGCGTCAAAGACTAACACGTCGGCTCCCGCATAGAAGTCCAGATACTTCTGCAAGTAGGCAGCACGGGTTAGTTCCTTGTATTCTGCGTCGCTGGCAAAGATGAAAACTTTTCCATCTTCTTCGAACCGCAGGGCATAGGACACCCCGGGATGGTCCAAGTCCAAGGTAGTGATGGTCATCCGGCCGGCAAACAGTTCCAGAGGGTCGGGCATGGGAACAATGAACTCCAAATTGGCCTTCATATAGGGTGTTGCGGAAGTGGGTAAGTCACGCTCGTCGAGCATGGCCGGAAAGAAACGCAAGTCCTGCTGGCACCGCAGTCGTTCTTCCAAGTCCGAGTGCTTGCCATAGAGGTGGAAGGTGTTGCCCGGAATGTACAGCGGGGTGAAAAAGGGAAACCCCTGAACATGGTCCCAATGAGTATGGGTGAATATCATCCAGGCCTCTCCCTTCCCCCGGGCAAATTCCGTGTTCATCAATTCCATGCCCAAGCCCCGTAGCCCCGTGCCCGCATCAATGATAATTAGTTCATTGCGGGCCGTACGCACTTCGACACAGGTGGTGTTCCCCCCATAAGTACCTCGCTGATGTAAAGGCAGGGAACGCACGTACTGCTCTACGGCCTCCCGGTCGGACAAGTCCACCTCTTGGGCTCCCATTAGCGCGCGGATTATTTTTTCCTCAATTTGACCCGTGGTACAGGGGGAAGGGATAGACCCTCGCACACCCCAGAACTTGACTCTCATAATGCACCACCTCGTAGTCCGGCGGTTCAGTTTAACCCGCCAAAAGCAAACTTACCAGCGTTAGACCATCCCTTCCTTCGAGGCGTTGAGGTATTGACCTGTGCCTGTTTATCATGAGGATAAGGGATTCGTCCCGGCCAAGGCATCTGCTTCGGTGGGATAAATTTGGAACAGACTGGTAAAACCAGCAATGTCAAATACCTCATACACCTCTGGGCGCAGTTCAGCCAAGCGCAAATCATAACCGTTCTGTTCCGCCTCTCTTGCCAAAGAGAGCAACACTCGCAGACCAGCGCTGCTGATATACTCCGTCGCCGCGAAGTTTAAGATGAGGTCCTGCGCGTGGCGCAAAAGGGGCAGAAGGTATTCCTCAACCTGGAAGGCGATGTGGGCATCAAACCTTCCCTGCAGGGACACAATGACAAAATTATCCACCTTGCGTTCTCGGATTTCCATGTTATTTCCTACTTAGGGGCAGTCGCTTAATAAGAACCACCTCTTTGCCTTCCTCCCGCTCACACAAATGCACCTCATCCATGACCTTGCGCATTAGGTAAATCCCTAATCCTCCAATCTTGCGCTTCTCCAGAGGTGCTTCCAAGTCAGGCAGAGGCACACGGTCCAAGTCAAAGGGTTGTCCCCCGTCCCAAACCGCAATGCGCAAAGCATCGGCCTGGCAATCGCAGGTAACGGAAAAGTGAGCCCGCTCACCGGGGGGATAGGCGTGGTCAATGACATTAGTACACGCTTCATCTACCGCCAAGCGAATACGGGCTATATCACCTTCCGAAAAACCCATCAAGCGAGCAACATAAGCCACATAACTGCCAATCAGCCCTAAATACGCGGTGTCATTGGGCACCACCAGTTGCGATTCCGTGAACTTCACGTTTTTGCGCAATTCTCCCCGCTCGCTCAAGGCTCAATTCCTCGCTTTTCCTATCCGGGGTCCTTAGTGTCCGGCAAGGCTTCCCGGGCCACAGGCAGAACCTTATCGAGCAATAATTCCGAGATTTGCCGGAGAATTTCCCTCTCTAACGGTGCTCCACTGGCCCGGGGATGCCCTCCTCCTCCCAAACGTTCGGCGAGGTGGGAGGCATTAATCCGTTCCGATTTGGTGCGCAGATGGAACTTGGGTTGCAGGTGCACCCAGTCGCGCAGGTCACAGAGCACCACCAAGGTTTCCTCATTTCCCAGGGCTTCTCCCACCTCGTTGGCCGAGCCGTAGCAGAGGGCCAGGCGCAGGCGCAAGCCCGCTCCCAAATCGTGTTCCACACAGGTGGCCCAGGCTAAGGCTAAACTTTTCGCCCGCTGCTGCTGTGTCTGAGCACACGCCCGATGCATTTCCTCCGTCCAGTGGAACACCCGGTTAAGGTCTTCCTGCAGTAGAGTAAACAAGTCCGGCGCTGGCATTGTACCCAGGATGTCATTGAAATCCTGGGCTGGGGGCAGGCGGCGAACCCATAAATCTTGGTCATGGGCATATTCTACTAAAGTTTGCAGCGGCGGAGGTATTTCGTAGCGGTGCTGTTGAAGATAAGCCTGGATTATCTCCGCCGTGCAATGTTCGCCAGAGGTGTCTATTATACACACCCGGAAAAAATCCTGCGGCCGGGAAGAAACATGGTGGTCAAACCAGTAGTACTCTTTGCCCGCCTGCCGCAGGCGGGAGAAAAAATCCTCCTCCCGTAGGGAAAGGTCGGTGAACCAGATACATTCATACTGGTCAAGCCGACTCCACACCTCATCCGCCAGGGCATTGTACTCGCAGAAGAAAACTGCTGCCTGGGGAAGAGCAAGCCGGGCCAACAGAGCACAGACCAGTCCATCTAAGTCGTTATGGGTGAAAATTGCCTCTTTCCCCATGGATTTCCCTTTCCCGGCCCCGGAAAACGGAAACGAACCCTACTTGCCTTTTATTGTAAGGCGTTTCTCCTTGCCTGTCAAGGGGAAAGGACAAACGTTCACCGAACGGGCCCCCAAAGTGAAGGCGTTCATGTTGCGCACTACTTCGGGGATGGGTTAAGGAGCGATGTAGCCCAAGACCGTACAAAACAAACCTCCATTGCCTTATTTTGTCTGGTTCGATTTCGATCGCTTTACAACCGAGCTCCGTGCCATTCGGGTCAAACATCTTGCACTGTCCAGCTGATGGCGTAATCCTTACTTTAGTGTTGAGCCTTTCAAATTTAACAATA
>DTZQ01000306.1 GCA_012961305.1 Armatimonadota bacterium
CGCGAGGATGTTTTTTCTGGGCGGCAATTTGCTGGTAAAGAGCGCGGGCCGCCTCCGGCTGGCCCAACTGAAGCAGACAATCAGCGCGGCGGATTTGAGCATCGGCAGCCAGAGGATTGGTGGGATGCTCCGAAACCAAGCGTTGGAACATCGCGGCCGCTTCCTGCCACTTCCCCTGAGCCTGCAAACAGGAGCCCAAACCAAACAGGGCATCAGGCGCAAATTCACTCTGAGGGTACTTTTCCAGCACCCGAGCATACTGCTTTTGGGCTTCGACTAATCTTCCTTGAGCCTGTAAACAAGAACCCAGACCAAACAGGGCTCCCGGTACAAACTCACTTTGGGGGTACTTTTCCAGTACGAGGGTGTACTGTCTTTGCGCTTGAGCATAGTCCCTCTGGGCGGCCCAGGCCTGGCCCAGATACCAATACAGTTCCGGGAGAAAAGAGGCCTCAGGGTGCTGCTGTGCCACTGTGGTCAGAGTCTTTATCGCTTCCTCATATTTGCCCATTTCTACCTGCGTGACCCCAATGGCATAATGGGCAAAGAGAGCGTACTCCGTTTGGGGGAATTTCTCCAGCACGGTACGGTACAGAGGAAGGGCCTCCTCGTAACGGCCCAGCATGTATAGTGACTCCGCCCGGTAGTAGTAAGCGGCGGGAAGGCGCTCCGGCACTCCACCCTGGCGAATGTACTCCGCGAAGGCCTGGGCGGCCCGGTCGTAGGCCTGGCCCTGAAAGTAGAACCAACCAACGTTGTAGCCGGCTGGTTCCACATTTTCGTCCTGGGGGTACAGTTTCAGGAACTCAGCGAAGGTTTCGGCGGCCTTCAAAGGTTGGCCCAGTTCTCCGTAACACTGACCTAACAGGAACCGAGCCATGGACGCCTGCGAGTGGTGGGGATACTGGGTGAGGAACTCCTGCAATTTGCCCAAGGCGCGTTCATACTCCTGCGCCTCGAACAAGCGAAAAGCAAAATTAAAAGCCCGGTCAGCCGACGGGGGCCCTTCAGTTCCCCCACCAACCGCTGCCCATCCCACTATCCAGGCCAAACATGTTCCCCACAGCCAAAAATTGAGTGCTTTCCTCATAGTTCATCGTGCCCGTTAAGTACCACCACGTATGTTTGGTAACCCTTATCCCCCTCTTGGTTCCCGTTAGGCGGCTTTGGCTTCCACTCGTTCCCGCCGGTAAATGGGTAGGGCAATGTAAAAGGTGCTCCCCCTATTGATGCCCGGCGACTCCACCCACATACGGCCATTGTGGTGGAGAACAATTTTGCGGTCATTGTAGAGGCCCGTACCCGTACCGGTTTTGTTAAACTCCTGGGCGTTGGTGCAGCGCTGACAGAGGCCGAACACTAAATCCTCCTCGCCCGGGGGAATGCCAATACCTGTGTCCTTAACGGAGAAGACAACTTCGTTCTCCGTGTACTCCAACTTCACATCCACTCGTCCACCTTCAGGGGTGTACTTGATGGCATTTTCAATCACCTGGATAAAGGGCCGTTTGATTTCATTGCGCACGCCGAAGATTTTCACCCCCTCATCCACCCCGTGGAATTCAATGGTGAGGTTCTTCGACTGGGCCTCTACCAGACATTCCTCGTAAGCCGTCTTCACCAGTTCGTAAATGTCCAACTCCTCACGCTTAGGGGGTTCGCGCTGGTACAACTCATTCTGGCGGATTTGCAGTTCCATGGTCAATTGCTGGGTCAGGATGCCGCCTTCGTACACCATCCGCAGCAGTTCATCCACCACTTCCACATTGGCCGGGTCGAGGTCAAATTTAATCCGCTCCAGGTCTTCGCTGTGCTCCTGCAGGAACGCTTGGTATTTAGCCAGTGGCTCCTGCACTCGCTGCAACTCACGGATGAAATGTTTGAGGTTGAGTTCCAATGGGTCGGTTTCTTCGAGGTATTTACTCAACTCTTCCACCACGGCAACACATGTTTGACAGAACTCCTCCTGCACGGCCATGAACTCCGCCCACAGACGAGATTCTTCCGGGGTCATGAGCATAGGGTCGCCGATGATTTCCCACCCTTCCTCCTCCCCACCGTACATCATGATAGTTTGCATCGTCGTTGGTACAGCAGTGAGTTTGTTCTTGATGCGGTGCAGCATGATAGAGACTTCCTCGTAGTAGTTGCGCATCTGGCGGTCATTGTAGGCTTCGGAAAAGGCCAGGTTCAGGGTTCGGCCGGCATCGTCCAGGGAGAGTTTGGCCATCCGGTACTCAGCCACCTCTGGGGCAAAATGGCGGTACAGCAGAGGCTCAGCCAAGTGGGTCAGATGGAGCAGAGCCCGCTGTAGGTCGGAAATGAGGAAACCCTTAGGCTCATAAAAGTCGATTACTGAGCGGAGGTACACCTCTAACCGTGGTTTGCGAATTCCTTCCTCTGCTGGGTCGGGGATGACTTCCTCCTCCGCCCCGCGCAACAGGGTCAAGTACATGTCAAACGTGTCTTGGACCAATCGGTCTAAGTCCTCTTCGTCAATTACCGAAAAATGGTCGCTAATAATGGTCGTCGGGAGTTCGCTCTTCCACTGGCGAGTCAGCGGTCCGCGGTATTCCTCCAGCACGTTGAGAACCCCCCGGGCCACTCGTTCTGAATAGACGGTCTTGATGGAGAAAGCCATCTTCCGCAACCGCCCGCGTAGGGTATCGTAGTTAGGGGCCTCCCGATACTTGGTGTCCAGCACATCCAGGGCTGCTTGGGAGAAGTTGAAGAGAAACCCTTTGGCATCCTTCAGGGTAAGCGCATGGTCAAATCCGGCCCGGACTATGGCATCAAACGTCTGGTTCAAATCCCGATAGTGGTTGCGGCTAACGGCATCGAGAATCTCATAGTAAATCCGCTCCAAAAGTTCCGGGGTAAAATAATTGCCGGAGGTGAAAAACTCCGTGTTCACGTTTTGCTGGGTGTTGTGACGCCACCGTTGCAGAATGTCCTCCTTCTCCTGTTGGAGAAAAACTACCTCTTCTGAAACGCGCACTTTCGTACCCTCCTCTTTCCCCAAATGGGTCAAGCATGAACCTTTGAATAAGACCGAAAGTTATTATACACCAATTCCTGCCTTTCGTCAAATTTGACGGAAAGATGAAATTGAGGTACAATGATGCATGAAGCGCAATGCGTGATACTTGATGCTGGATACCACCGCGGCGCATTCGGGGTGGGGATGCTGAGTGAGGGCGGGAAATGTCCAAGCGGTCTGCGAAAGCCAAAAGGCGGCGTTATCGGCGAGCAAAGCCTCCCCGCCGCCCAGGTCGGGGATGGGGAATAGGGGTGATTTTGCTGCTGTTGGGAGGGCTGATACTGTGGTTGGGCCGGCCAGAGAGACCATCGCCGACCCCAGAAACCCCTCCTCGCACCTTCGTTTCCCGGGTGGCCCATCGTACGGCCAACCTGATGGTGCCCCCTCGCTTCTTCTTTCACGGCTTGCCGCAGGTGAACGTCCTCCTTATGGGGGTGGACGTAAACCGCGACCGTCGAGGCCGTCCAACGAAGGATTGGGCGCGAACTGATACCATCTTGTTGGTAA
Organism: Armatimonadota bacterium; assembly: GCA_012961305.1. GTDB lineage: Bacteria > Armatimonadota > UBA10988 > UBA10988 > DTZQ01 > DTZQ01. The sequence goes on from DTZQ01000306.1 coordinate 3,548, forward strand.
ACGTAGACCGCTTCGCCAGAGCCCTTCGGATTTTGAGCATTCCCCGCGACACCCGAGTGCGCATCCCCCGCTACGGCTGGCATAAAATAAACGCCGCCCATGCCTTTGGGGGGCCAGAACTGCTCCTGCGCACCATTGAAGAGAACTTCCACCTGCGCCTACACCATTACGTGCGCACCAATTTTGAAGGGTTCATCAGCCTGGTAGATGCAGTGGGCGGGGTGGACCTGTACGTGGAAAAGGACATGGACTACGACGACAACTGGGGCAGGCTGCATGTGCACTTGAAGGAGGGGTTCCAGCATTTGGACGGCGACCAAGCCCAGCAGTACGTGCGCTTCCGCAAGGACCGAGAAGGTGATTTGGGCCGGGTAAAGCGGCAGCAGAAATTCCTCAAAGCCCTCCTGCGGCAGGCCCTCGCACCGCGCAACTGGATGAAACTGCCGGCGCTGGTGAAGAAGGCCCGTCAATATGTGACTACCGACCTGACGGACCTGGAACTGCTGGCCCTGGCCAATTTTTTGCGTTCCGTGCCGGAGGAAAACATCTGCACGGAAACCCTGCCCGTGGTCAGCCGGGGAAACGATTTGCAACCCCTGCGCAGGCCGACGGGGGAACTGCTGGCCGCGATGTTCGGCAACACCTTCGACCCTTGGGCCTGGCAGCGCCAACCCCTGGCACCTCCGCCTCCCCCCGCTCCTCTGCCGGAACCGGAGGAACCCGAAGAACCCCTGCTGGCCGAACCGCCGTGGTGGGAACTAATGCCCCGCCAGGGGATAGCCTTTGCCCAGGGGACGGAGAAAGTCCCACCAGCGGAGGGAGAGGAAGCCGAACCTTCCGTCATCGCTCCCGAGGAACTGACCGAACCAACCGCCTCAACCCCTCCCGAACCACCGGAGGAGGGAGAGGAAACCGCTCCTCCATCCGAGTCGCCCTCGGAGGATGCCAGTTCCCTTGAGGAAATGCCTCCCATCATCGTCCCGCCGGTGCAGGAGGTGCCCTCGCAACCGGAGGAAACGGAGCCGAAAGGCCTCTCCCCGGAGTCGGAAGCAACTTCAGGAGCAGGGGCAATTGACTTGTAATGTGAAACTCAAAGGCGGTTTGCTACTATACCAACCTGAGGTGAGGGTCGGGTTCGGATGAGAATAAGCAGAAAGCCACCGAGGCAGGTGCGAGGCCCGCAGGTGCTGCGGTCAAAAAAGCGAAAGTTGTTGCGGGGGCGTATCGCGGTCCGTTTCTCCTTTCCATTTTCCCATCTTCACAACTTCTTGCTTCCTGTCCTCCGGTTCCTCTTCTCCTTCCCCGCCGATGCGCCGCCAGGCTAAGGCCTGTCGCCAGGGATTGGATATTGCCTGCGAAGGAACACGCCACCAACCGCCCAAGACGGCCTCCCTGCGCTCCTCCGGCGGTGGAGGGGTCGGCAGTCGAGTCAGGGCGACCAGGGCGGCGAAAAATCCCCGAGCCTCCTCTCCCAAGAAGTGGGAAGTGCTTAAGTAGAGGCACTTCCGGGCTCGGGTGAGGGCGACGTACCAGAGCCTCCGCTCTGCGGCGAAGTGAGCCGCGCGGGCCACAGCCGCATGGTCGCGCAGGTCGTACCGCTGGAGCACTTCCTCCGGCAGGTTCAGTTTCGTCGGGTCGAATTTCAGCCGCCGCCCTCCAGTTCGCGGACGCGTGCCCAACAGCAGTCCGTCCCGCTGGTCGAAAGCCAGCGTAGGCAGGCGAGCGGGTAGGGGGAAGGTGCGCGGCCCGGCGTTGGCCACCCAAACGACGTCGAACTCCCGCCCTTGAGCCTGTTCGATGGTCAATAGGTGTACCCCTTTTGAGAGTTGAGTACTGAGTGCTGAGTACTGAGTGCTGAGTAC
>DTZQ01000307.1 GCA_012961305.1 Armatimonadota bacterium
CGCTACGCGGCCCGGATAGCGGACCTGGTGGGTTTGGGCCGGGAACGGCTGGCAGAGGCGGAGGCCGTTGAGGAGGTCGCAGTACGTTTGGAGTAAGACAATGGAGGAAGAATTAGCCTTTTACCGGGCCCTGGTGGACTCTTCCCCCACGGGCATTGCCGCCGTGGACTTGCAGGGGCGGCAAACTTATGTGAACCGTACCTTTTGCCAGATGGTGGGCTGGAGCGCGGAGGAATTGACGGGGGCTGACCCGCCTTTCGTCTACTGGGCTCCAGAGGACCGGGAGCGTATTGCGGACGCTCTGGAGCAAACCCTGCGCGACGAAATCCCTCCAGAGGGGTTTGAACTCCTTTTCCAGCGCCGAAACGGGGAGCGGTTCGATGCCCTGGTTTTGCCCATGCCTCTTAGGGATGCCGAGGGTCAGGTCAGCGGCTACGTGGCCACCGTCTATGACTATACTGCCCACAAACGAAGGGACCGAGAGCGGGAGGCGGCTTTGGCCGAGTTGCAGGTTCGCCAGCGTATCGTTCAGGCTATCCTGGGCACTTTGGACTTAGAGGAGCGGGTGAACCTCGTTCTGGACGAACTGATGAGCCTGCTGAAGGTAGAGTTCGGCTGCGTTTACGTGACCACCAATGGCCGCCTGCTCATGTGTGCCCAACGAGGCCTGCCCACGGAACTGTGTGTGGAATGGCAGCAACTCCATTTGGAGGAAGAGCCCTGGGTGTACGAAGTGAGCCGTCACCGCGAGCGGCTGACGGAGCGCGGCGGGTTCATCCCCGAGACGGCCAAACAGGTGGGCATTCGCGCCTGCGCTCACCTGCCGCTGAAGGTGGGGGAACGGTTGGTGGGACTGCTACGTTTGGGCAGCCGCCGTTACGAGGCCTTTTCCGACGAGGAAATGAACGCCCTCGTTGCCCTGGCAGACCAACTGGCGGTGGCCATCGAAAATGCCCGCCTTTACACCGAGGCCCAGCAGCGGCTGACCCGGCTCAGTGTACTGCGGGAGATTGACCGGGCCATTGTGTCCCATCTGAGCCTGCGGGAGGTTATCGGAGTGGTGTTAGAGCGGGTGCCGCGGGAACTGGGAGCCGAAGCGGTAGCGGTGAGTTTGTTCGACGAACTGCGGCGGCGAATGCAGGCCTTCGCCATGCGCCTGCCCAACGGGACTATTATTGAAGAGGAAGCCTTCGCCCTGGCCGAAAACCTCCTATACTGGCTGGTGGAGCGCAAGGAGCCGGTAGTCATCTACAACCTCGCCGAAGACCCCCGGGTGACCATGCACCGGGAGGTCATTCGCCATCACCATCTGGCCTCTTATTTGGGTGTACCTCTGGTCGTGCGGGACGAGGTCATCGGCCTTTTGCACATCCTCACCACTACCCCTCGTCGGTTCAGCGACGAGGAAATAGCCTTCTTCACCACTTTGGGCGGGCAGACGGCCATTGCGGTAGAGAACGCTCGGCTGTACGAAGAGGCTGCCAGGCGCGCGCACGCTCTGGAGCAAATCATTGCTGGTTGTTTCAGGCTGGCCCAAAGCGAGGCGGAAGAGAGGTTGAAAATTCTTTTGGAAATGGTACAGCGGGCGGTGGGGGTAGAAGGGGCAAGTTATTTTGCCTTCGACGCCACGACCAGGACCTTTACCTGGGTTTATGGCTACGGATTCTCGAAGGAGGAGTTCGCCCGGGCCGAGGAGCAACTGCGGTTTCAGTGGGGCGATGACAGTTTGGTCAGTTTGGTTGCCCTCTCGGGCCAGCCAATTTACCTTTCAGATTGCCACGCTGACCCCCGCTGGAAGCAGGAGGTCAACCCCCGCATCCGCAGTGCCTATTTCGTGCCCCTGCTCTACGGGGAACGGCTTTTCGGGGTGCTGGTTTTGCTGGCGACGGGGCCAGGAGGTATCAGGGCGGTACAGCGTAGTGTGGCTGAAGTTCTTGCCCACTACGCGGCTGCCGCGCTGGAAAACGCCCGCCTGTATGCCGAACTCCGCTATGCTTACGAGGACTTGCGCGCGACCCAACAGCAGGTTTTGCGCCAGGAACGCCTGCACGCCCTGGGGCAGATGGCCAGTGGAATCGCCCATGATTTCAACAA
>DTZQ01000308.1 GCA_012961305.1 Armatimonadota bacterium
AGTACTTGGAGGAGCACTACAATGCCCAATGCACGCTGGTCAAAGCCCGCAGTTTTAACTGCCTTCCCGGCTTGGAGGCATTGGACCAGTGTGAGGTAGCCTTGTTTTTCACCCGCCGGCTTACCATTGCGGGTGAACCGTTAGAGCGCATCAAAAAGTATTGCCTTGCGGGCCGACCCATTGTGGCCGTGCGGACTGCCAGCCATGGCTTTCAGAACTGGCTTGAATTCGACCAACTGGTATTGGGCGGGAACTATCATGGGCATTATCCAGTGGGCCCAACGACGAAAGTGGAAATTAGCCCTGAGGCTAAAGGGCATCCCTTGCTGGAGGGCATTGGGCCTATGCAGTCCACGGCGAGCCTTTACAAGACTGCTCCCTTAGCCCCAGATTGCCAGTTGTTAATGACCGGTTCAACTCCGGAATCTAAGGGCTGGGAACCAGTAGCGTGGACTCGGCTCTTCAAGGGTGCTCGCGTGTTTTACACCTCCTTGGGAGCGCCACAGGACTTTGCCAACGAAACCTTTCGACGCCTGCTGGTTAACGCCCTCTTCTGGACTGCGAAGCGGCGAGTGGAGCATAAGGCAACCCCTGATAGGAGTCCTGCTGAGTGTTAATCGGCCCTTGGCAGACAAAACTTGAAGCCTGGGAGGTTTCAGTATGCGTAGTCATATATGTTCTGGCGCTGGTTTAACCTTCTTGTTCGCCCTTCCCGTGATGCTCGTCGCCCAAGTCCCACCTCGCGAGGAGGTCATCCGTTACGCCGTCGAAAGTGGCGAGTCCACCTGGCGTAAGGCCACCCAGCGGGCGGAGAACTTGACCTCGCGGGAGTTGTTCACTTACGCCTTGGCGCTCTGTGAGGCGAATGTGCACCTGGAACGGCTGGAACTTCTCTTCGAGTTGGCCAAGCGCCTGCAGGAGCGAGACCCCGATAGCCGAGGCTACGGGAACTTTCGCTGGCGCTGGTCGGACGGGGCAGTGCTGGATTTCAACGCAGTCGAGTTTTCCATGCAAGGCGGAGCCCTGCTGTGGCTGCGCCATCGCAACAGGATTCCGTCCCCGGCGCGGGAAACGCTGCGGGAGATACTGGAATACGCGGTTCAGGGCTGCCTGCGCCATCGGGTTAGGGAAAGTTACACCAACATCGCTTTGATGAACGCCCAGAACTTGATTCTCCTGGGCGAGGTTTTGGGCCAACCCGAGGTGGCTGACGAAGGTTACGCCCGCCTCGAGCGGATTTGCCTTTACACCTACGAGTTCGGCATCCACGAGTACTGCAGCCCTACCTACTACGGCACCGACCTGGATTGCCTGGTGCTAATCGAAGCGTTTTGCCAGCGGGAACGGGGGCGAAAGCAGGCCCAGGCTCTACTTGAACTCTTCTGGACCGACATTGCCCTGAATTGGTTTCCAGCCTCACAGCGGCTGGGCGGGGCCCGCAGCCGGGACTACGACTACCTCCGGGGGCTGGGCTATCTCGACGTGCAGATGTGGATGTTCGGCTGGCTGACCGATGGGCCGCAGGGGGGTATAAACGTGATTTACCCGGCCCTGGCTGCGTGGCGACCGCCGGCACGTTTGCGCCAGATGAACCTCCACCGCTTTCCGCGCCTGGTGCGGCAGAGTTGGGGCATTTCCGCTGTCCATTCCCGAACCCATTACCTCCACCGGGACGTCACCCTCAGCAGTGCAGGGGCCAACTACGGCCCCATGGATTTTCCACTCACCGTAGACCTGCCCGGAGAGCGCAACTTCCCCCGCTGCTACTTCATCCCCGATGCCCGCCGGGACCCCTACGGCAAGAAAAAGATACCCGCCGGGCCCCACCAGAAGACGTTGCATCTGCGCCCCTTCTGGGCAGCGGCCCAACGGCGGGGCGATGCCCTGGGGTTGGTCATTTACCGCGATAGAGACCGGCCTGAGAACCCCGCGACCCTGGAATCCCACTGGGTCATGCCGCGCGGCGGGGAGGGCTTTTGGGTCGGAGACCGAGAGGTTGAGATTTCAGATGGGAAACCGATGGCCCTTCCCCTCAAGCCAGACGAAGCGGTGGTACTGCGCCAGGGCACAGCAGCGGTAGGGGTGCGGGTGCCGTGGGCCCGGGGGCTGGATGGCCAGCCCGCTCCGCGGGCTCTGGTTTACGATGGCAACCCCTACGGTGTGGTGCGCTTGACGGTCGCCCATCACAGTTTCTGGGGGGTCGAATCCCCCCAGGCGAACGCGGGAGCAGCGTTCTGGGTGCGCATCGGCAGCGGCCTGGATACCGACGAGGCCTTCCAGCAGTGGCGTCACCAGTTCACGATGGCCCCAGCGCAGGTCGAGGCCCTCCCAGAGCACGTGCTCATCAAAGTTGAAGGCACGGACGGCCCAGTGGTGGTGGGTGCCGCCGCACCCTACACCGGTTGTTTCGCCCTCGAACCCTCACCCTCCCGAGCCGTGCTGGAGTTGGACGGCGAGGACATAGGACGTCGCATCCTAAAGGAAATGGAGCCCCTGAAATCCTACCAGATGCAAAGGGCGGCCCTGCTCCCGGTGAAAGTCTCGGCTGAGGAGGGAGTCTACTGGGAAGCGGAGGCCGGGCAGGTAATGCCGCCGATGACCACCGCCCAGGATGAAAAGGCCTCAGGAGGCGAATATGTCTGGATGCCCGGCCAGCCGGGGGCCGGAGGCGGCAGTGGCCTGGGAAGTGTCACCTGGCACTTGCGCGTTCCTCGGGCAGGAACCTACTACCTGTGGGGCCGCGTGTTGGCCCCCACTCCCAATGACGATTCTTTCTTCGTGCGCCTCTTCACCGAAACCAGCGAACTGGTGAGCCTGGCAGAATGGCATACGGGAACGCACCCGCAGTGGGAGTGGACCCGAATGGCCCTCAACCGGGCTTCGGAGCCCACGCCTCTCCAATTGCCCGCAGGGGAAGTGAGCCTTCAGTTGCGCGTGCGCGAGGATGGTACGAAGATAGACCGCCTGTTCATCACGCCCCAGACGGGGGAAGAGCCACTTCAATAGTGGGAGAAAAAGCCATGGCCTTAAACTACGAAACTCTTCGGCGAGCCTTTCGGGCCCGTTTCGCCGCGGAACCACGTCTGTTCCGAGCTCCGGGGCGGGTGAACCTCATCGGGGAGCATACCGATTACAACGACGGTTTCGTGCTGCCCGTAGCCATTGACCGGGAGATAGTGGTAGCCATGGCGCCTCGGCCCGGCAGCCTGGTGCGAGCCTATGCCCTCGATTTCGACGAAGAAGCCCACTGGCCCGTGGACGAGGAGGTGGAGGAACCCGGCGGCCATTGGAGCAATTACCTGCGGGGAGTCCTCACCGTACTGCGGCGTCGGGGCCTCTCGCCGCAGGGCTTCGATTTGTTGCTGGCCGGAGACGTGCCCATCGGGGGAGGGCTGAGTTCCTCCGCCGCCCTGGAGGTGGCCGTGACTGTGGCGGTGGCGACGACCTTTGAATTTGACCTGCCTCCGACGGAACTGGCCCAAGCCTGCCGAGAGGCAGAACACCTGGCCACGGGCGTCCTGTGCGGCATCATGGACCAGTTCGTAGCCACCTTAGGCCGGGCGGGACAGGCCCTGTTCCTTGACTGCCGAGATTTGTCCTATGATTTCGTGCCCTTGCCGTTGGAGGAGGCTCGGCTGGTCATCGCCAACACCAACAAGCCCCGCGCACTGGTGGACTCGGAGTACAATGCCCGGCGGTTGACTTGCGAAGCCGGAGTGGCTTTCTTTCAAAAGCAGCGGCCGGAAGTGCGAGCCCTGCGGGACGTGACGGCAGAGGAAGTGGAAAGTCTCCGCAGGGAACTGCCAGAAGTGGTTTACCGCCGCTGTGCCCACGTGGTGCACGAAAATCAGCGGGTTCTGGACAGCGTGGCTGCGCTGCGGGCCGGCGATCTGGCGCGGTTTGGGGAACTAATGAACGCTTCCCACGAATCGCTGCGGGATTGGTACGAAGTCAGTTGTGCCGAACTGGACGCGCTGGTGGAAATCGCCTGGGGGATAGAGGGAGTGTACGGTTCGCGCATGACCGGAGCCGGCTTCGGCGGTTGTACGGTGACCCTGGCCCAGGCGGAGGCCGTGCCGGAACTGGAGCGCCGCATCAGGGCCGAGTATCCAGCCCGCACGGGGCTGCAGGCCGACGTGTACGTCTGCACCGCCGCCGACGGAGTCACAGGGCTGGATGCAGGAGGCAGGAGGTAGGATGCAGGAGGCACGATGCCCCCCCTCTATCCCCCCGCACGCGGG
>DTZQ01000309.1 GCA_012961305.1 Armatimonadota bacterium
CACATTGGCGAGGGTGAGTGCGACCGTGTCTGGACGGCACCCTTTGCCTTCTTCTGTGGAAAGCCCGTTTATATCGGCGTTTTGCGCCCCGGCTACTGGCATTATCAGCGAGTGGAAAGAAATGTCAAGGAAGGGACGCAGACCAGGGTTAACTGGCAGGTGGCATATCAAAGGGAGCGCAGGGGCTCCCCTTTCAAGCCCGGAGGGGAGTGGCATCCCCTTTATCCGGGCAAGTGGCGCCTCATCGCTCGCATAAACGGTCAATATCACACCGTTCCCATCACCGTCGCGGCGGAGCAGACCAAATCCACGTCGCTCACTTTCCCAAGCCCCGCGACGGGCCAGTTGGAGTACGTCATTTTCTACCTCTACGACCGCACCGATGAGACGCCAAAGGACGTCTGGACGCCGATGGATATTTACCGTAGCGTAACCGGTGGGAAGGAGGGATAAAAGGGATGGCGAATGCCAGGCTCACTCTTATAATGGTATGCATTGCGGCGTTGATGGTGATGCTTAAGGGTAAGGATGATACGATGAGCGCTCAAGTCCCGGAAAAAACCCTCGACCCGGGCCTCCCCAGGGACAAAAGGTGGAGGCTCATCTGGGCGGACGAGTTCGAGGGAACGAAACTTGACGAATCCAAGTGGAGCAGGGCCGGCCCTTACAGGGTCTTCGGGGGCTGGATAGTCCCGGAAGCAATCTCACTTGACGGGAAAGGGCACTTGGTAATCAAAACCTTTGAGAAGGATGGCAAATTCTGTGGGGGAATGGTCTCAACCGCAAAGAAGTTCGAGCACAAATACGGCTTCTGGGTGGCACGGTGTAAACTGCCCAGGGAGGAGGGCCACTTCCCGGCGTTCTGGATTTGGTCTTCGGCGCTGATTCCGGGTTCTCCTGAGTCCAAAGTGGGAGGGCCGAAGTGTGGCACAGAGATTGACGTTGTTGAATGGTGGGCGGTGAAGCCAAATAGAATCCACCACACGCTACACTGGATTGAAAGAGGAGGGGAGCGGAAGAGCCTCGGTCATCGGGCGGAGATTCCCGGCATCACTGAGGGGTTCCACACCTTCGGGGTAGAATGGACGCCTGAGGAGTATGTCTTCTATGTTGACGGAAGGGAGACTTGGCGCACGAGCGTGGCGGTTTCGCACATCAAGCAATTTGCCTGCCTAAGCGAGCACATCTCCGAGCCGAGCGAATGGGCTGGGGATATACGAAAGGCGAAACTGCCCGACTTCTTCATGGTGGACTTCGTGCGCGTTTACGAGCGGTTGAAATAAGGTGCAGGGGCTCCCGCAGGAGGGCAGTCCACATCTGGGATGGTGGAGGGGAAACGTGTTGAACGCCGATGAGAACGTGCGGATGGGTAACGCCCAAGTCCTTGGGGTGGAGGGTGACACCGTTACGGAGAGGAGGAGTTGGAGGAACTTCTGCACAAGATAGAGGGGAGCGACCTCGTCAGGGTCGAGACCCTGACCGAAAGCGAGGGCGGACGCCCCTGCAGGTTGGTGACGCTCTCGCCCGAGAGGTGAAGGGAATCCTGGAACGCACCTTGTTGCCGAGCCAGACTTACCATCTGGCGGGGCTGCCGGTGGCGGAGGATACCTTCAGCCACGAGATGTTCATCCAGATAGCAGTGGTAGCGCTCCTGGCTTTCAGGGGCATCCTGCTGCTCGAATTCCGCTGGCTGAGTTTAGGGGTGCTCTCGATGGTGCCCCTCTCCTTGGCTATCCTCTTCTCCCACGGCTTGGTGGGCTGGGTGGGACTTTCCTTCCGCCCCGCGTTGGCCTACCCTCCGGCGGTAGGCATTCTGGGGCAGGCGCGCGATTGCCCGGTCTGCCACGTGGACAACAGCCCTTGGCGGGACGAGGCTCGAACCATCATTGACATCCTCGACGCCGATATGGGCCAATCACTGCGACAGAAAGATGGGACCTTTCTCATCGCAGTTCGACGGGCTCAGAAGAAAACGGCTTTTCTTTCCCGATGGGGTGAGCGGACAGCCCGACGGTGAAAGTTCTCGTCTGTTCCCATGCTTTGAGCGGCGTTGGGCGTTCCATCACGAACAAGTTCGGTGGAATAAGCCAGGTGGAGATTATCGCATACACCCTGCGGCTGTTCGGCACGGAGGGTCTTAAGGTCGCTGTTGAGGTGGCGGTGATGGCTGCGGATGCCGGGTTAGTGCCGACTGACTGTGAAATCATTGCCGTGGGCGGAAGCGGGGGAGGTGCGGACACCGCTGTTGTGCTCAAGGCAGCGCACATGAACAACTTCTTCGACTTGGAGATTAGGTTCTCCCATCGGCGCACGATGTTGCGGTAAGTCTCATCGCCGGAGACACAAGCGAACAGCAACTGCCGCAG
>DTZQ01000310.1 GCA_012961305.1 Armatimonadota bacterium
GCGCCCCCGATGATGTGGTGGACTTCCACGACCTGTTGGTCTTTGCCCAAGCCTGGCAGTCCGCGGCCGGAGAGGCCAACTGGCAGCCGCTGTGCGACTTCGCCAAGGCTCCCCACGGCACCGCTCGTACTGAATATCCCTTCGTGCCCAACGACAACAAGGTGGACTTTAACGACCTGCTGATTTTCGCCCAGAACTGGCACCGGGGCGATGGCACCCCCAGCACTTCTCCCCCGCGCACTCGCGGCCGGGCTCAGACGGGGGCCGAAGTGTTGACCTTGGATGTAGTGCCGGGAGGAAGCACCCAAAATGCCTTGGTGGTGCAAAACGGCAGCGAGGTGACCGTGAACCTCCTGGTGTCCAATGCCGAGGACTTCTCCGCCTGCAACCTGCTCCTCGACTTCAACACTAACGTGCTGACCTTCAAGAGCGGCACCCAGGGCGACTTTTGGACCAGTGCCGGAGCCCAGGTGTTCTTTGACGCCGCCCTCGAGGGCACCAACGGCGTGCGCATTACCGGCGCCATCCTGGGGCCTAATGCTTCTAAATGTCCCGACGGCAGCGGAGTGATCGCTGCCCTCACTTTCACCGTCAAAGCGGCCGGTGCTTCCCGGCTGGCCTGGTCAGAGACAACCCTGACGGCCTTCAATTCTGCGACTGGTCTGAACGAGTCCTTCAACGCCACCTCGGCCGTAGATGCCGTGCTCATGACCGCCGATGACTTGGCGGCCAATCAACTGCTCATGATTGGTCTGCCCTTCACCCCCACCGATGCGGACATTGGGGCCGTGCTGTCGGAAATTGCCAGTACCCAAAAGGCAGCCACCTGGGATGCTGAACACCAGCGGTATCGCCTGTACAGCGACGAAGCGCAGTCCTTCACCTACGGCTATGGGGCCTGGGTGAAATTGCAGCAGGATACCTCCCTGGGCGGCACGGCGGGAACGGTGGACCTGACCCAACCGGCGGAGGTCAGCCTGGTGGACAACGCCGGAGACCTGGCCAAAGGCTTCACTCAAGTGGCCAACCCCTGGCCGGTAACCGTAGCCAAGGGCGACCTGAAAGTGCGCTACGGCGGCAGCACCGTGAATTGGAGCCAAGCGGTGGCTAATGGCTGGGTGCGCGACGAAATCACCACCTACGACGGGGCGAATCAAGAGTACATCATCCCCACCCAGTTGGAGCCCTTCAAGAGTTACTGGTTCAAAGCCTATGTGGACTGTACCCTAATTGTGCCCGTGCCCGACATTAATGCCGCCAGCGAAGGAGCCCCACCTAAAGCCGCTTCCCTGCCTCAGGGCTGGCAGTTCGACTTAGTGGCTCAGTCTGGTCAGCACCAGAGCCGCGTCACCTTGGGTGCGGTCAAAGGAGCCTCCCGCCTGGCAGACCGCTATGACTTGGAACGCTCGCCCCAACCCCCAACCACCCCGCCGAACCGGGTGGAAATCAACCTCCTGCCTCCCGAGGGGGGCCTGCGGGCCGGACCCTACCGGCGAGACCTACGACCCTTAGGTTCGCCCCGCGAGGTATGGGAAGTGGAAGTCGGCCGGGTGCCAGTCGGAGAAGAAATCATCCTGAGCGCGCCCAACTTGCGGGCGGTGCCGGGGGATTACGAGGTGCAGTTGGTGGACTTGACCACCCAGCGAATAGTTTCCCTGCGCACCCGCCAGCATTACACCTACCAGGCAACGGAGCCGAGGCGCCGCTTCCAGGTCCGCCTGCAGCGCCGGGAAGGGCCGGGCGTGCAGGTGCTCAACCTGCGGGCCACCCGTTCGCGGGGAGCAGGGATGACCTTCCGCTATGAAATTACCCAACCGGCCGAGGTGACAGTGGAAGTTTACTCCCTGAACGGCCGACAGGTAGCGGTGGTCTCGGCCAGCCGACAGAGCGGCCGGGGAACGCAGGTGGTGCCCTGGAACGGCTACGACACTGCCGGGCGACCTTTGCCCAATGGGCTTTACCTGTGTCAGGTCACTGCCCGCACCACCAGGGGTGAAATGGCACGGGCCCTGCTGCCGTTTACCCTGGTTCGCTGACCGACGAACTAATGGCCAACCTCAGGCCAAAGAGAAACGAAGTCCCATGAATTCCGAAGGCTGTGAGAAAAGAAAAATATGGGCGGCGGACTCCCCCACCGAGCGTTCTTCAAGGGAAGGTAAACGGCCCTTTGTGTGGCCGGTCCTGCGATCGGAGGGGGAACTACCCCTGCTGACCCAGGTTTCCAGTCCCAATCCGCCACCGTTGAATCCTCCGGGAGGGCCTTTCTTGAGTTACTGAAGGCTAAGGCATATGGAGGTCCCTTTAGAGGCAGTATTTCACCTCCACGGCTGGGGCGTTCGGTTCGAAGTGCCCACGCTGGAACTGCAAGAGGCTGTAATTCACTGGAGCCGTCGCTTTCCCTCCCCCCACCGCGCGGTGGAGATAAACATCTCCCTGTACGGGGTTGCCTCGTCCCAGTTCTCCCCTCCTCTACCCTCGGCCCCGCAGCGCGGGAAAAGAGGGGTTGTGGTACAGGGCTGGGCCGAGGAGGAGGAGTTTTACCTCCTATTTAGCGAAGTGGCCTGGGTCCGGGGAAACTGGGCCCGCGGTGAAGCCAGCGTGTATGCCCGGGAGGAGGCTCTGGCCCAAACCGCCTTCCTCCTTCACGGCGTGCTCAAGCCCACCCTCTTAGAACTCCTCAAAGGGCGCGGACTCTATCCCCTCCATGCCGCGGCCTTACAGCGACGGCAGCAAGGGATGCTCCTCTTGGGCCCGCGGGGCTGTGGCAAGACCACGCTGACCGCCGCGTTGGTGCGTGCCGGCTGGCAGTTCCTGGCGGACGATTTGGTCCTGCTGCGGCGCAGCGCGGCCGGGCCGGAAGTGTTGGCCTTTCCCGAAGACCTCGACCTGCCGCCTGACGTGGCAGCCGCCTTTCCTGAAACGCGCCCTCTGTTACTTGCCACTCCCCAGGCGGGGAAAATTCCCTGTCCCGTAGAAATCCTGAGTTCAACCTCGGTAGCCTGGCAGGCCGTTCCGCGCCTGCTGCTGTTCCTGCAGCCGGTTCCCAAACCCCGGAGCGACCTCAGGCCCCTTTCCCCTTCCGCCACCCTGCCCGCGGTCGTTGAGCAGAGCGGCTTCTTAGGCAGTCGGGAAACAGCCGCGGAACATCTGGCCCTGCTACGGGATTTAGTGCACCAAACAGTGGCCTACCACCTTCGCCTGGGGCAGGATTTACGCGCCGCAGTCCAGTTGTTGGAGGGGCTAATACGGTCCTCATAGAATTCCCTGCCCCCTTAAATGTTGCAAAGTGGCCCGACGTCCTAACCCCGCCGATGATACCACCACCACTCCAGGGCCAGCAGGAGCAAGGCCACCACCACGAAAGGCCGCCAGAGTTCCCGCCGCCGGGTAGTTTGAACTTTGGCCGCCGGAAGTCGCTGGGGGCCAAAAGTGAGGGTTCGCCGGGGAGCGGTGTTGGACTCCGCCGCCGAAAGGAGGCTGACTGCAAACCGTCGCCTTTCCTCCCCAGCCGTGACCGTGTACACCCCTACGCGGTCAGTCTCTGCAAAGGTGAAGGGCATCCGGGCCGGCCTGGTCACCAGGCGCCCGTCGGGCCGCCGCACCCGTACCATTCCCCCCTCCGTCGGCAATTCCAGAGTCGCCGGCTCCCCGGCCCGCACAGCCGGCAACTCAGTCCCCGCCTGAGGTTCCGTCAGCCAGGCCATTAGGTTGGCCACCAGAATCGGAAATGTTGCCCGCAAGGGCAAATCCGAGTCGTTGAGGTCGAACCCGAAATAAAGGACGCGCCGGCTCCCCCTCTCCCCAACCACCACCAAAGGCGTTTCTTCTGCCTCCACCAGCACCTCTCCCCAGGGCGCAACTTCCGCCCGCCGGGCCCGGGCCAGGTGGACGGGCGACCAGTCTAAGTAGGCCGTGACCGGGTGCTCCCGGTTCCAATCCAGAATGGTCGGGGCCTGTACTTCACCCCCGATGGTCGCCGGACAGCCTGGCCCGTCGCAGTTGAGGAACACGTAATTTGGCTTTCCACCTTCCCTCAGAGAGTTCGGCACTGCGCCGTTGAAAATCACCACTTCGTACTCGTCCAGGTCTAAACGACCGACATCCTCTGCTGCCGCCCTGACCAAGGCCAAGTCCGGGTCGAGGCCCAGGGCCGTCTCCCAGAAGAGGTTGCCTTCGCCCACGAACAGCACCTTCCGCTCCCGCCGTCCGCCCAGGGAAACGTAGGCTACATTGTCCACCGTTAGGTCATCCTCCACCTCCAATTGAGCCCGCAGCAAACCCGCCTCCACGCCTAAATTGTCGAAAATCAGGCTGCGTCGTTCCCCGGCCGGCACGGTGAGGGGCCGTAGGTCCAGCAAAGTGTCCTCGTGGTAGAGTTCCACCTCCACCGTCGCCGGACGGGTGCCGAAGTTGCCCACAGTCAGCAGCACCTGCCAGTGGGCCTGGGGGCCGAAACTGCGCCGGGCAGCGAAGGCCGTGAGGCCGACGTTCTCGTGCCGCTCGCCGAAGGGCAGGAACTGGACCTCCGCCGGACCCAAAGAAACCTCCGTCTCCGGCGGCACCGCTCCATCGCTGAGCAGGTAGATGAGGCTGTCCGGCTGCGACTGGGCAAGGGCCAAAGCCAGCCGTAGCGCATCCTGGAGGTTGGTGGGGGTATCGGCAGGGGTCAGGTCTCGCAGCCGCCGCCGAAGCAAACTGCGGTCGGAAGTCAGTGGGGTTACCACTTCCGTCCGCGAAGTTGCCAGCAGGAGCATCATCTCCTCCCCCTGGCCCATGGTTTGCACCATCCGCAGGGCCACCTCTCGTGCCCGGTCGAAGCGGGTTTTCCCCCCCTCGCGGGATTTCATGCTGGCCGAACCGTCCAAGATGACCAGGGCCCGCCTTCCGCCCAGACCCGGCACGACCACGTAGGGCCGGGCCAGCGCCAGTGCGGTCAGGATGATGAGGAGGATTTGCAGCAGCAGGAGCAAATTGCGGCGCAATTTTTGCAGCGGCGCGTTGGCCTGCCAATCCTGCACCGCCCGCCACCAGAACAGCACGGAGGACACCAATCGCTCCTGCCGCTGCAGTTTCAGCAGGTACAGGAGCACAATCGGCGGTATCAGCAAAAGCCAGAGTAAACTCCCAGGCTGGAGAAGGGACATTTTAGCCTCCGACCACCCCCCTCCGGCGCAGGGTGGTCAGCACCAGAATCTCAAAAGGCTGGGCAGTGGTGGTCCGCAGGTAAGTCAGCCCTCGTCCGTGGCAGTAGGTCTGCAGTTCGGCACAGAACTCCTCCACGTTCCGGCGGTAGGCCCGCAGGAGGCTCTCGCTCACCGTAATTTCCCGCTCCTCCCCGCTCTCCGCGTCCACCAACTTCAAGTCACCCACCAAAGAGGGTTGCAGTTCCTCTGCGTCCAGTACCTGGATGACTACCACCTCAAACCCCCGGCCCACGAGGGCATCCAGGCCCCGTTGGTAGCCCTGGGGGTCTAAGAAGTCGGAAAGGAGAATGCACAGGCCCGGCCGCTTCGTCTCTTGCGCCTGGCGGGTCAGGGCCTCAGAGAGGCGAGTTTCCCCGCCCGGCTGCAAGCGGCTCAGGTACTCGAACACCGGCCACACATTCCCCCGCCCGCGCAGGAGCGGCAAACCCGGTTCGAGGGTCTCCGCGAAGGCCCGCACCGCCACCCGGTCCAGGCCCACCAGGGCCAAATAGGCCAAGGCGGCTGCCACCCGCCGAGCGTAGTCGAACTTGGTCGGTGCGCCGAAGTCCATAGAGCGACTGCGGTCTAAGAGCAGGTACACCCGCAAGTCCTCCTCCTCGACGAACAGTTTGAGCAGCAGTCGGTCCAAGCGGCCATAGATGTTCCAATCCAGGTAGCGCAAATCGTCGCCGGGCACGTAGTTGCGGTAGTCGGCGAACTCCACGCTGGTTCCCCGGCGCGGGCTCTTTTTCTCCCCCTTGACCTGTCCGGTGAACACCCGCCGACTGAGCAGCGAAAGCCGTTCCAACTTGCGCAGAAACTCGGCCTCAAAGAAAAAGGTTGCCTTTTCAGCCATGTCCTTGGGCTTTGCTTACCATAGCACGCGTCCAGTCATTAGCAATCAGCGGTCAGCCTTTGGCCGACGACTGAACGCTTACATTATAGCAAAAACCTCCCGTCCCGTCAAGCGGCCGACCGGCTGGTAGTTGACAACCCTGCCCGGTTGTGGTACAACCGAAGGGGAGGAAATAGCCATGTACACCTTGTCGGGTTGGTTGGTGGGGGAACTTGTGGCCGGGTGGCTGGTGCTGGGGGGGCAACCGGCGCCCTTGGATTTTGCCCGGCTGCTGGCGCCGAAGGTGGCGGGTGAACGCTGGCAGCCGACCTCAGAGGTACAGATTTACGACCGCGAAACGCTGTACCATTACCTCAACGGCGGAGCGGAGTTCTACTTGGCCTACGATTTTCAGCGTTTGGGGCAGCGGGAGTTTCGCCAGGCCACCGGCTCCAACCTGGTGGTGGAACTCTATGAAATGGCTTCCTCTGCCGATGCCTACGGGGTGTTTTCCAGCGACCCCACGGGCGAAAAGGTCAGTGTGGGCACGGCTGGAGTGTACGGCTACGGGCTGCTCAAGTTCTGGCAAGGACGGCTGTTCGCCCGCCTGCTGGCCCTGGACGCGCCGGAAGGGGTGAAACCCGACCTGCTAACTTTCGGCCAACGCCTGGCGGCCCTCGTCCCGCCCGGCCCCCGGCCGGCGTTGGTGGAAGCACTTTCTCCTCGGGGCCTGGTGCCCGATTCTGAGCGCTTCTTTCACACCCAACGGTCGCTGAACAGTTTCTATTACCTGTCCGAGGCGAACCTGCTGCACCTGAGCCGCGAAACGCAGGCAGTCCTGGCCGATTATCGGGAGGGCCAACAGCGCACGAAAGTGCTGGTAGTAGACTATCCCCACCCCCGCACCGCGCAAGCCGCCCTGCGGGATTTCGCCCGACATTATTTGCGGGTTCCTTTGCCCGCCGGTCAGAAAACGGCGGCCACTCGGTTGGAAAACGGGCGCTACGCAGGTGGGCGGCAGGTTTCCCCGCGTCGGCTGTTGTTTATCCTGGAGAGCACTGCTCCCCTTAGTTGGGAACGGCCCTACTTGCGCCGGACGGAGAAGCCCAAACGATAATTCCCCGCGCGGAAATGGGCAGGTGGAATGAGGAAGTAAGTTCCGCATACTGTGTTTTAGGTGGCTTCGCAGGTGGGCAGGCCCTCTTGCAATTTTCCCCGTCGTGTGGTATAATCGTAAACGTTTGGTGACCAGTGGTGGGGTAAACCAATGCCTACAACGGTGGAAATAAACACGGGCACGGCCCATTATCCCATTTACATCGGCACCGACCTGCTGCCCCAGGTGGGTGAACGGCTGCGAGCAGTGGTTAAAGGGCAACGGGTGCTGGTGGTGACTCACCCGCGCCTGGCGGAACTTTACGGGGGAACGGTGCAGGAATCGCTGCGGGCGGTCGGGTGCACGCCCACGCTGGTGGCCGTGCCTCCGGGGGAACGGCGGAAGTCCTTAAAATGGGTACGGGCCCTTTACGAGGTGGCGCTGACGGCCGGGCTGGACCGCCAGGACAGTTTCCTGGCCCTGGGCGGGGGAGTGATTGGGGATTTAACCGGCTTTGCAGCTGCAACTTACCTGCGCGGAGTGGCCTATGTGCAGGTGCCCACCACCCTGCTGGCCCAGGTGGACAGCAGCGTGGGGGGCAAAGTCGGGGTCAACTTACCCCAGGGCAAAAACCTGGTGGGGGCCTTTTACCATCCCCGCCTGGTGGTGGCTGATGTGTCCACCCTGCGCACCCTGCCGCTGCGAGAACGGCGGGCCGGCCTGGCCGAAGTCATCAAATACGGCCTCATTTTGGACGCTGACCTGTTCGCCTTCCTGGAAACTCAATTGCTGAACGGAACCGCCAGAGGTCTGGCCTTCACCCGCCGCCGGGCCCTGGGATGGGAGACGGTGACCTATTTAGTACGGCGGTCCTGCGAACTGAAGGGCCAGGTGGTAGCAGCAGACGAACGGGAGGCGGGTTGGCGGGCCATTCTCAACTACGGACACACGGTCGGCCACGCTTTGGAGGCGGTGGTGGGCTACGGACGGCTGCGGCACGGCGAAGCGGTGGCCATTGGCATGGTCTGTGCCAGCCAGTTGGGGAAACGAATGGGCCTGCTTCAAGCGGACGACGTAGCCCGGATTGAGCGTCTTCTGCGGGCGGCGGGCCTGCCTACCTCTCCTCCGCCGGTGGACGTGGAAGCCGTGCTGGCCACCATGCAGCATGACAAGAAGCGGGCCGGCGGGAAACTCCGCTTCGTCCTGCTGCAGCGCATTGGTGAGGCCTTGATAACCGATGAAGTGCCTTTGGCTTGGGTACGGGAGGTGCTGTTGAGATGCAAATAGATGAGCGCAAAATTGAGGAAATCGTGGCCCGGGTGGTACGCTCGCTGCGCAGTGAACCGGCGGCCGCGCCGGAGACACGTCCCGCCCCCAGGGCCGGGCCGGTGCAAGGGGAGGGGATTTTTGAGGACGTGGAAGCCGCTATTGAGGCCGCCGAAGCCGCCCAGCAGGAATGGATAGCCCTGAGCCTGGAAAAGCGGGGCGAAGTCATTGCGGCCATGCGTGAGGCTGGGCTGCGCTACGCCGAACCGCTGGCCCGGCTGGCGGTGGAAGAGACTGGCCTGGGCCTGGTCGATGACAGTCTGCAAGTTCACGGGAACTCCCCCCTGCCGTTTCCTTTCGTGCGCGGCTTCGAGAAAGGCGAA
>DTZQ01000311.1 GCA_012961305.1 Armatimonadota bacterium
CCGAGGCCGAAGTGGCCGCCCGCGGCCGAGAACTGGCCAGCCGCTTCGAGATGGCCTTTTCGCCCCACCCGCTCCTCCGCCCGCGCTGCTGGGAAGCCCTGGCCCTCACCCTGCAACGAAGGGAGGACAACCGAGAGCCAGAACCGACTGCGGCCTGTTACCTGCTGCTGGGAAACCCGCCAGAGGAGGCCGGGGCCTTCAGCGGCTTCCTGGCGCGGGGCGAAGAAATCCGGCCGGTGCGCCAACTGAAAATCGTCGGGCCGGGGATGTACCGCATTCCCGCCGTGGACTTCAAGGGGAACGCCGGAGGGGAGGACAGGGCTATCGGGCAATCGGGCAATTCGGCAATTAGGCAGCGCTCGGCCCAATTGCTCCAACCCCCCGAGGAGCGTTGGAGCAGGGTGCAAGGGGCCTTAGGCGCGGAGAACTGGCGACGGCTGACCAGCCTCCGATTCGCCCTCGCCGGCGTCGGCCGGACGGGTTCGTTGGTCGCCACTTCGCTGGCCAAAATGGGGGTGCGCTGGCTGGCCCTCGTTGACCCCGACCGATTGGAGGAACCCAACCTGGACGCCATGGACAGTGTCACCTCCGCCGACCTCGGGCGGTTCAAAGTGGAAGTCCTGGCCGACAACCTGGCCCAAGAGTGCCCTTGGACGCAGTTCCTCCCGCTCCCGCGAAGCGTGCTCACCTCGGAAGCGGTGGCGCTGCTGAAAGGGGCCGACGTGCTAATCTGCTGCGTGGACAACGATGCCGCCCGGCTGTTCGTCGGGGCCCTTGCCTGCCTCTACCACCAACCCCTCCTGGACATCGGCACCGGCGTGTTCCACTCTGCTCTTTCCCACCATGTACAGGCCGAAGAAAGAGAGGGCCAATTGCCCTACCCCAGGGCCGGGTCTCCCATCCCCTCTGACCTGGGAGCCGACGTGCGGCTAATTCTGCCCGGCGACGGCTGCCTGCTCTGCGCCGGTGGGGTGGCCGATTTAGCCCGCGCACAGGCCGAACTCCACTCCCAGTTGCCTAATTCCCCCGTTGCCTCATTTCCCCAGACCAACGAGTGGTGGCGCGAGCGGGCGGGCAGCCTGCGCAGCCTGAACCAAATTGCTGTGCACCTGGGCCTCAACCTCTTGGAAAACCTGATGGTCGGGCGATTGCAAAGTTCCGTCTGGCTGCGCTGGGAGGTGGCAGAAGACGGCCAGCCTCGCCTGCAGACACACTCGGTATCCTCAGCAGAAGGCTGCCCCCTTTGCGCCCTGGCGGGCAGGGGAGACGTAAGGGGTGTGAACGCTGAGGCTTCGCCCGGCTAAAGCCTGGCCCCCTCAAAACTTCCCCGAATGTCAGATACCTCCTCACCCCCAACTGGGAGCGGCCCTGGGGGATGCGGCAGTTAAGCGCGGCACGGTCGTGTTCGGCAAGATTGTAGTCACAGCCTCTGTAGTTTGCATGGCCCTAGGTATGCTGCTAAGTATCTGGACAAAAGTTCTTTGACAAATAGGCTTTCACAGGACGTCACCAAGCCAGAAGTTGCCTGACAACACACC
>DTZQ01000312.1 GCA_012961305.1 Armatimonadota bacterium
GAACGCCGATGGTGTTTCTCCGGGTCGTAGCCCATTTCACATGCTCCTCGCCTTCACCAGCCGGTTCTTCACCAGTTCCCTGTGCACCTCAGCAGTAAACAAACACTCCAAAAGTATAACACAAATTGAGCAATTGGGCAATTGGGCCAGAATTAAAGTGGCTGGGTGGCTGACGAGCAACTTACCACTCAGTCACTTAGCCACTTAGTCACTTGATTCCCAGTTTCCCAGTTGCCTCATTGTCCATCTCGCGCTCACCTTAGGGGGTGGCAACCGAGAGCCGGACAAGGGGGATGTCAGCGTAGCCTGGCGGGGCATCGGCCCGGCCCCAGGAGGCGAGGTGCTCGGTTTCGCCCCGATAGCCAGAGCAGCGCACGCGGTAGCGTCCCGGCTGGGGCAG
This sequence comes from Armatimonadota bacterium, assembly GCA_012961305.1. Classification (GTDB taxonomy): domain Bacteria; phylum Armatimonadota; class UBA10988; order UBA10988; family DTZQ01; genus DTZQ01. The sequence continues at coordinate 401 of DTZQ01000312.1, forward strand.
TACAAACCAGGCCTTTCCCTCCCGGTCGCTCAGCACCCCCAAGGGTGGGGTGCTCTGCCCCTCCTCGGGGTACAGAAACACGGCCACGCGGGGCAGGGGCCGCCCGCCGCCAATTACCTGTACTATCACCTCCGGCGCGACGCGGCGGTTCAGGGGAGGCATGGGCCGCCAGGCCCGCTTCAGGGCCTTTAGGGCGGGCGTGGGCGTGGCTGACGGGCGGTCGGGGTTGAACCAGTTAATCAGGGCCCTGAACCCGGTGCCCGTCACCAGCCGCTCGGCCTTGATGCCCCGCCCGGAGAGGCTGGGCCAGGTCACTTTCACCCACACCGAGGCCGAGGCCCCGCCCTTGAACCATCCTTCTTTCACCTCGGGATAGGTCTCTATGGGCGCAAAGAGGTCTCCCCAGGGGCCTTGGTGCTCCGGGGCGTCGGTAGCGAACAGACCCACACAGCAGGGCAGGAAGTAGAAGGCTCCGGGCAGGTCAATCTCCCGGTAGAAGCGAAAGGTCTCCTCAATCCACCGACACAGGTCGGCCAGGGCTTGCCGGGCGACCTCGCGGTCGGGGCCGTGGGAGCGGAAGTAGGCGGGGTAGTTCTGAAACTCGCCGTTGACCACTGGCCGTCCGCCGTAGCGCTCCGGCCAGTTGCGCAGCACATCGGCCCCTGGATAGTGGAAATTGACAATGGCGAACCGCGGGTCGTCCAGGGGGTAACCACCATTGGCCGAGCCGTGGTAGGTGACGGGGCGCGTGGGGTCCTCCTGGCGAACGACCTCTCCGAACCTCAGAAACCGCTCTACCATGGCCTCTGGCAGTCCCCCCACGGCCAGGGTCTCGTTCTCGATGGACCACAGCACGATGCTGGGATGGTTGCGATGTTTGCGCACCCAGTTCCGATAGTGGGCCTCTATGTTGCGCACCCAGACCGGGTCGGAGAAGTCCGCCTCGCCCAGGAGGTCGGGCACTCCGGTACAGCCCCAATAGGCCCCTTCCGGCTCGCACAACATTCCCATCTCATCGGCCAAATCGAAGAAATCGCGGGCTACGTCTCCGTGGCGGTGGAACCGCTGGAGGTTCACGTTGGCTTCGCGCTCCCAGAGGTAATGTAGGCGGGCGAAGCGACGGTGCCCATTGGCGATTTTGCCCTCCTGCAAGTACCAGGTGCCGCCTCCCTGCAGCGGCAGCCGCCGTCCGTTGAGCACAAATTGCCCCCCTTCAATCCAGAACTCGCGGAAGCCAAAGCGGGTGAAGCAGGTGTCCAGCGGTGGGGAGGCTGAGGGGGCAGAGGGCCACAGTTGCGTCCGCAGGGTGCACAGCACCGGCTCCCCGTATTCCCCTCCAATGCCCCACAGGACGGGGTCTTCCCACCGGGCGGATGTCTCCACCAGGCGGGTTTCGCCGGGGGAAAGGCGAAGGGTCTGAGGGGGCAGGCGCAGCACCTCCTTTCCTGCGAGGAGAACTTCGTTGCGGACCTGGATTTCCCGCGGCCCGGCCGGATTGCTCCCCTCCTCTGACCCCACGTCCCATCGCACCCATACCCGCACGGTCAGCCGTTTCTTCCGCACGGAGGGCAGGACGAACACCTCCGCCACGTGCACGGGGGGATAGGCACACAGGGTTACATCCTGCCAAATGCCCCCGAAGTTCGCGCCCCACAGGTCGGAGACCACGTAGTAGTTCGGCCCCGAAGTGGGGGCGGGATGGGGTTGCCCTTCCTTCGGGTTCGGCCCCAACTGGGTCTTGCTGGTGTCGTGAACGAACACGTGCAGCACATTCTCCTGCCCCCAGGCTGCGGTCCCCGTGAAGTCCACCTCGAAAGCGTCAAAGCCTCCGTAGTGTTCCCCACAGTACTGCCCATTGACGAAAACGGCAGTGTAGTGGAAGACTGCCTCGAAGCGGAGTTTGAGGCGACTGCCCGCCCACTCGGCGGGAACAGGGAAGCGAAGCCGATACCAGGCCCAATGCTGCTGGGGGGGCCAGGGGTGGTCGAGGTTGCCGAATTTGCCGAACCACTCCCGCCAGGGGCCATGGGGCACCCGGATGGGCTCCCAGCCGTCCGCGGGCGGGGTGTCGGGGGTGCCGCGGGTGGAAATCTCCCACTCCCCGCTCAAGCAGAGTTCCGCTCGCGTTCCGGGGCCGGTCGGAGGGGGGTGGAGGGAGAGAGTCCCTTTGCCTGACGCCCCCGTTTCCGGCGGGCGGGAAGCAGCCTTTGTCAGCCCCGAGCGGGCCTTCTCCCCATATTCCTGGGTCCGGCACAAGTAAGTTCCCACCCGCCGCAGCCAGCGCATTGTCCCCTCTGCTTCCTGCAACAGCCGTCGGGTTTCGCTCAGGTAACAGGTGGCTACCTCTCGGGCCCATGTAGCCTCCCGTCCCGCATAAGTGGTGGGAGACCTCGGCGGCAGGGCAGCCAAACGTTCCTCCCACTGCCGGGCTAAGGGGCGGAAAGTTTCCGCCGCCTGGGTACACAGCCGCCTCTGCTCCTCTGTCCATCGCTGCTGAAGGGCGGTGAGGGCGGCAAGAGGGGCCTGCACGTCCGGGGTCTGCCCCGCGGCCAGGGCAGGCTGGGTGGCCTGCAGAGCCGCGCGGATTTCCTCCCCCTCGGCGGTCAGCGCAGCGAGTCGCTCGGTCGCCGTGGCCGCAATGGGTTGGAAGGCCCGGAGCCGTTCGGCAATTGCCTGCAGCAAACGCCGAGCCACGTCCACCTCGGCCTGGAGGGTGTCCAATCGGGCCAGTCCCCGCTGTATGCTGCCCGCTGCCTGGCTCACCAACACCAGTTTGTCCACGTAGGCATAGGACTCGCGACAGCCGAGGCTTACTTCGTCGCCGGGCCGCAGGGGCACCGGTCGAGAGGAACGAATCCAGCCCACATCCTCGCCCCAGCCCTGCGCGCTCTGGTAAATGCGCACTGCTGCCCACTCCGGCACAGGCTCCAACGGCACTTCTACCCCGTTGTGCCGGGCGAAATAGGTCATGGTAGCGACGTATTCGTAGCCGCGCTGGTGGCCGGTTCGCACCCGGAAGTAGAGGAAGTACTCTTCGGGTTTGACCTCTTGCAGTCGCCACCTCAGCCATAGGTCAGGGCCTATTCCTATCACGGCCAACCCCCGCCGCTGGGCCCGCCTCGCTTCAGCCCCCGCGCGGTCCACCGGCCGCACCTCGCCCGCGGCGGTGAGCATTTCCCCCTTTTCCGCTTCCAACACCAGTCCCATTACCTCCGGCAGTGGGGCGTCAGGCTTCTTCACCAGCGGCAGGAAGGTACTTCCACCTCTGGCCGGCCAGGCCAGGGCCAGCATCACTAAAATCCCTGCCCATGCGGGGAGCATTCTCCCGTCCATGGTTTCAACCTCCAGTCAGCGAAGCAAAAGAGCCCCCCGTCAACGTAGGGGCCAGCGGGCTGGCAGTTCAAGGCTGACCGCTGTCCTGATTGATGAAGGCCAGCACTTGGGGGTCGTCCAGGCGGTTTACCACCAAGTCGGCCGGGGAGAAATCCTGGTGGCGGGTGAACTGGGTAGGCACTACCACGCAGCGCATGCCCGCTGCTTTGGCGGCCAACAGGCCGGGCCGGGCATCTTCAAAGACGATACAGGTCTCCGGCGGGACCCCCAAGCAGCGGGCGGCTTCCAAGAAAATATCGGGCGCTGGCTTCCCCCGGAGCAGGTCCAGGCCGGAGACGATGACCGAAAAGTTTTCGCGCAGTCCGGTTAGGCCGAGGATAGTATCAATCATCTCCCAGCCGGAGGAAGTGGCCACGGCGCGGGGGAGATGTTCGGTGGCCCTTAAGAGTGCGCGCACTCCGGGCCGCACCGTCAGTTGTTTGCGGGCCAGTTCCACAAAGAAAGCGTGCTTGCGGCGGCGGGCTTCCTCCAGGGAAAGGGGGACCTTATGCCGCTTCAGCCCCTCGCGCAGTCCGCGACTGTGGCCCAGCCAGAGGGCCGTGAACTCTTTCACTGATAGGTCTACGCCGAAGGGTTCCACCACTCGCCGGCAGGCTTCATAGTGCAGCGGCTCGCTGTCCACTAACACTCCATCCATATCGAAAATCAAAGCGGTCATTGCTGCCCTTTGACCTCCGTCAAAACGGCGGTTGTATTTGTTCACCGCCGAGACACGGGGAGCGCAGAGAAAATTCGGAGTCCCTTGATTTGTACCTCCCTGCTTCCCAGTATATCAAGTTGGAGGAAAATTGTCAATGTCCCCTGCTTGACTATTTTCCCCAGTAGTGTTACAATGGAGGCTGTTAAGGCAGATAAGCCGCTTCCTAAGGTTAAAAGGAGGTGCAGCATGAGGGTACGTGAGTGGTTGTTAGCAGGATTGGTGGGGATGGGATTGGGGATAGTACTGCTGGGGCTGGGGGAGGGGTTGGTCGGTGGGGAAGGGGGTTGGTGCTATGCTGCGCAGGAGGAGTTTCCCGGTGAAGTAGTGGGGCCCATAGGCACTGTGGTGGAGAACTTCGGCACGGGCTATATTGACTGGAAGCGGGGCGATTTGCAGGCCTACGGTTATGGGGCGGAGCCGGAGGGAGTGCGGGGGCCGCGGGCCCGGGTGTGGGCGATTCGCATTGCCCGGGTAGACGCTCAGCGCAACTTGGCGGAAATCGTGGCCGGGGTGCGGGTGACGGCCAGGACCTATGTGCGCAACTTGGCCGAGGTGGAGGATGTAATCCGCACAGAAGTAAATGCTTTTCTGCAAGGGGTACAAATTAGTCCCCCCCAGCGGCTGGAGGATGGCACCTGGCGGGTAAAGGCCTTTGCTCCCCTGCACGGGCCCCAGGGCCTAAGTTATCGGCTGTACCCGCACCTTTTGCGTCCTTCCCAACCGGGCGGGGACACCGGCGGCTATACCGGCCTGGTCGTGGACGCTCGGAAAGTGGACCTGCGGGCCGGATTGGCCCCTATCATTCGCGACCCGGAGCGAACCGAGGTCTGGAACGCGGAATGCGCCGGTCTGGACTATGTCCTCCGCGCTGGGGCGGTGGAGTACACCGACTCGCTGGAGGAGGCCCTGACCCGCTCGCGGGCGGGGAAACGCCCTCTGGTGGTCAAAGCCCAAGGCGTAACCGGCGAAACACGCACCGACCCCGTAGTAACCGCTGCCGACGGACTCAAAATTGCCCCTCTGGAACGCCGCCGCCGGGCCCAGGGAAGACCTTTGGTTTTCGTTTCCCTTACCGGCACCAGGACGCTGTTGACCGGGGAGGTGGAAGGAAAAAAGGTAATTATTCCGGTTTCGCCTTTCCAACGGGTGGTCATCGTGCTAAAGAAGAACGGTGAGGAAGCGCCGAAGCAGGAAACACCAACACGCTCGTAACGGTTACCGTAGGTAAAATTTTCCCCCTATCGCGTCAGTTGGCGGCCTCTCGAGCGACTTATATTATGGAGGGTCTTAATGCGTTTGGAAGGGAATGGATGGAAAGCCGATGACCGTCCGTACCAAACTGCGGGTACTTTTGGTCGAACCCGATAACCAACTGCGGGAAATTTTCACGGAATATTTGGCCCAAGAGGGCGTCGAAGTAATACCCGTAGAGGAATTGGGCATGGCCTGGCCCTTGCTGCAGGCCACAGCGCCGGATGTGGCGGTGGTGGCGAATCCCTGGCCGCCGGGGCGGGTCTTACCGGCGCCCGAAGGGTTCTGGTGGCAGAAGCGGCTGCGAAAGGTTCCCTTGGTGCTGTTGCTGACGTTCCCCCAGCCGGAGGTTGTGACGCAGTTCGAGGCCGCTGAGGTGCTGCTGAAACCCTTTTCCTTGCGTCAGTTGGTCCAGGCAATATGCCGCTGTGTGGCTTAGTTTCAAGTAGAGTTCCCCGGTTCCCTCTGGTGGGGTTCGTAGGGTAGGATACAGGATACGTGACTACTCAGCCGGAGGCTGATATTCCCGC
>DTZQ01000313.1 GCA_012961305.1 Armatimonadota bacterium
TATTTTCATTCCGGTCAATCTTGTTGAACCGGCTGAGTAGTTACGTTCTCCTTTAGAAATCGGCCTATCGTCCCCAAACGACCTCTTCAAAACTGGAGTTGAGCACTATGTTCCATTCCGGGTCGGACGGAGCAAAGGCCTCTACCTCGTCCAACCAGATGTGCCCGCGCACGCCCACAAAATAGGCTTGAATGAGCAGGCGTTGGATGGGATGCTCAGCGGCCACCAGGGTTTCGTATTGGGTCCACTCGGTCGTTCCCGTCGGCAGGTTAATCACCCACCCGGAGGGAATACCTTGAGGGTCGTAGGGGAAGGCCCAGACTTCCACGGCCGCACTGGCCTCTGGATTAACCTCACTCGACCGACTCCACAAGGTCACCCGTATCGGTTCCGGCTCCAACTGATTGAGGAGAACTTCCTGGGCCAAACCGCCCGAAGTTCCCAAACGCACGCTGCGCTCACCAGCGTGGCAAACCCGCGCGTCCACCGCGTAACCATCCTTTCGGGGTTCCCAAAACCGTGCCTGCCGGTGCCACAGGCGGGACAACACCAGTACCCCCAAAATCAGAGCCAAAACTAAATAAATTATCCGATGGGAACGAGGCATTGGAACACGTAGTTTCATCTGGGCTTCCCTTTAACTCCTCCGGTTTTATCCGGCTATTGAGGCCAACAGCCATATTCGCAGCCGCGCTGGCAAATCCTCCTCCCATTTTGAACCTTTTGACGATTTTATGGCCGTTTCGGTTCCCTCGCTATTTCGTCCAGCGCCAAAGTACCTCCCGCGTATTGTTTACTCCTTTCCTGAACTGGGAGAAGGAGCGCTTCTTTCCGACAGCAAGGCCAGCAGCAGGTCCGGACGGTTAGTACTGATGCCGTCCACACCTAAGGCCAGCAGGGCTTGCATTTCCTCCTCGGTGTCCGGGTTCCAGGCCCGCACTTCCAAACCGGCCGCGTGGGCAGCGGCCACCAGTTCCCGGGTCAGGTTCCGATAGTGCACGCCCAGGCCCGCGGCTCCGACAGCCAAGGCTTGGGCTACAGCGTCCGAGGGCGGCTGGCCGAAAATAGCTCCGGTCCGCAGGTGCGGTTCCAAGGTCTTGGCCGCCCGAATGCGTTCTAAGTGGAAGGAAGTGAGTACAACCTCTTCCTCCATCCCCAACTGCTTCACCGTGCGGACGACGGGTTCAGCCGTGTGGGGCCCTTTTAACTCAATGAGCACCCCCACCCGGCCCCGGGTCAGGTTCAGCACCTCCTCCAAGGTGGGAATGTGCTCCCCCCGGCCGGCGTCCAGCCGCTTCAGTTCCGCAAGGGTGAACACCGCCACCCTGCCCTGGCCGTTGGTCGTTCGGTCCACCGTCTCGTCGTGGATGACCGCTAAGTGTCCATCGCGGGTCAAATGTACGTCGCACTCCACGTAATCCACCCCCAATTCGAGGGCACGGCGGAACGAACGCAGCGTATTCTCCGGCTCCAGCCCCGCCGCCCCCCGGTGTCCGACTACGTAAGGACGATGCATGGCTCTTCCCTTTTCAACCTAAGCCTTCAGCCATTAACAGTCAACCAACGCTTCACGCTTGAACGCTTACTCTATGGTTCATCTCGGCCCTGGGCTACGCGGAGTTCGTAGGCCCGTTTGAGGCGTCGGGTTACCGGGCCCACCCGCCCCTCGCCAATGGGTTGGCCATCCACTGCGACTATGCCTAAAATTTCCGTGCCCGTGCCGGTCAGGAAAGCCTCCTCTGCCGTCCGCAGCACGTCCAACATCAGGGCCTCCTCCCGCACGGAGAACCCCTCCTGGCGGGCAATTTCCACCACTAAGCCCCGGGTAATGCCCGGCAGCAAGCGCGGGCCCAAGGCCGGGGTGATGATAACCCCGTCTTTCACAGCGAAAACGTTGGTACTGGAGCCTTCGTTGACCTCCCCCGAGGGCTCGACGAAGAGGGCTTCCTCGGCTCCCTGCTCTCGAGCTCGCTGTTTAGCCAGAACGTTGGGCAAAAGGTTGAGGGACTTAATGTCCCGCCGGGCCCAGCGGATTTCGGGCACGGTGATGGCGGTGGCCCCCTGTTCCCACTCCTCTGGAGAGGTCCGTTTCCAGGGCCGCACGGTGATGAGCACCGTTGGGGTGAGGTCAGGCGCATAAGCGTGGTCGCGGGGGGCCACCCCTCGGGTGACGTGGAAGTAGACCAGAGCGAAGGGAAACTCAGCCCGCTCCACCGCCTGTTGCACTCGCTTTCGTATTTCGGCCACTTCGACCCCGGTCAGGCGGATGGCCCGCAGGCTCCTCTCCAAACGCTGCAAATGTCGCTCCAAAGCCCACAGTCGGCCCTGGTAACTGACTACAACCTCGTAAACACCGTCGCCGAACAGGTATCCTCGGTCTTCCACCGAGATGCGCGCCTCGGCCAGCGGCATGAACTCCCCGTTCAGATAGGCTATTTCAGGCATAGGCACCTCACGGGCAAAATAGGTATCACGTAAAGCAGGATATATCCACGCCTTTGCGGTGCACTCCAGAAATGGCAAAACAGCGACCTCTCATTATATCCTACCATCTCCCCGATGTCAAGTCGGAACCTCGGGTAGCCGCAACCTCTACGGTTACGCTTGCTTCGTCGGTCTAAAGTCCGGGGCTACTACCGGTTTCTCACCGCCCGCACAAGTAACGATAGGTGCATCGCTGGCAGCGGTTAAAGTCCCCCGTCGGGGGAAAATCATCGCGGCTCAGGGCCTCCCGCCAGGCGAGTATGGCCTCTCTGACCCTGTTTTCTGCGGCGGTCAAGGTTTCCGGCGTTGGCCGCCAGGTGACCACTTCCCCAGACTGCAAGAAGTAGAAGTCCAGACCTGCGAACGCCTCTCTCAGCAGCCGGGTAGCCGCCAGTCCGTAGGCTCGCTGTTGCAGGCCATAGCGGGATTCGACGTAGGCCGCAACATCCCCTGTCACGCGGTCGGTCTTGTAATCCAGACCGCGCCAACGGCCATTCCGGCGGAAGAGCAAGTCAAAACGACCGAGCAACTGCGTACCATCGTCCAACCGCACGACGAAAGGCACCTCTGAGCGCACTTCTTCCGCCGTCCGCAACCGTTCCCAATAGGGCGAGGCAAGCCAGTTGCCAAGCAAAGGCACTACTGCCGCCTCTACCTCCTCTCCGAGAACTACCTCCTCTGCCCGCATCCCCGCTGCCACCCGTTGCACGAACCCGGGCAGGTCAGCCGGGGCCATATCCTTGGGCAGGCGTTCCAGCGCGGCGTGGGCCAGGAGGCCCAGGGAAAGGGCTGCTTCCCGCTCTGGCGTGGTCGGCACAGGGGGTTCCTCCCCCTCAACGTTTACCATCTCCTCCGGCAGATGCAGCAGCCGTTCCCACTGATAGCGGCGCGGGCAGAAGGCAAAAGCCTCCAACTCGGTCACCGCTACCCGGGCCTCAGCCATTGGTGCCAGTGGCGGCTTCAGTTGCGCCCGCCAGTCCTCCTCCGGCGGTCCGGCCAGAGTTGCCTGTTCCCTCACTACCTCCGCCAACTGGGCCAGGCTCCACACCGGCCCCCTCTCCGCAGGTGGCATCTCCGGCGGTAGGGCGGTGCGGATGGGAACAGGATGACCGTTGCGGTCCGGGTAAGTCAAAGGTAGAGGATTAGGGGTCGTGAATTGGGAATGTAAATCAAAGACGGCGGCCAGCCATTGCAACCAGGACTTCTCGTCCCCCAACTGCGGCTTCACCTCGGCCGGGTCGAAGGAGCCACTTAGGATGAGCCGGTCGCGGGCCCGAGTGCAGGCGACGTAGAGGATGCGCTGCAATTCGGCAATTTCCCGTTGCACCAAAGCGGACTTTACCCGTTCGTAGTCTGGTCCGGCCTCCATCTGAAAGTACTCGTTGAGCAGTTTCAGCCCTGCCCCTTCCGCTGGGTCGGCGAGCAAAGGCTCCCTCCGGGGCAAGTTGAACCCCCGGTCGAGGTCGGCTACGACCACCACCGGCCACTCCAGGCCCTTGGCCCGATGCACGCTGAGGAGTTTAACCGTGTCGCCCGTTTCCACTTCCAGAGCCGCCTCCGCCTCGCGTGGGGTGTGCTCCATCCGCTGTTGCAGGTAGTTTAGGAAGTCTTCAAGCGTAGGCCCGCCCGCGGCGTCGAACTGCCGCGCCAGGTCCAACAACTTGCGCAGGTTCGCCCAGGCTTGCCGTCCCTCGGGCCAGGCGGCCACCACCGCGCGGTAACGGGTGCAGTCCAGCAGTTTGTTTAACAACTCCGTTAGGGGCACCCGGTCCCGCTGGCCCCGCAGGGCCTCGAACCAAGCGGTGAAATAATCGAGTTTGGTTTTCTCCTCCGCCGACAGATGTTCCCCCAGGCTCGGCGAGGCGAGGTCCTCCCAAGCCTCCTCAGCCGCCAGCCAGTAGAGGGTGGTGTCTGCACAGCCCACCCAGGGCGAACGCAGCACCGCCGCCAAAGCCAAGCGGTCGTGGGGCTGAACCAGCAGGCGCAAGAGGTTGACGACATCCACGATTTCCGGCCGGGCGAAGAAACCGCTGCCGGCGATGGTGTAAAATGGCACCCCGTAGGCCCGCAGGGCCTGCTCGTAAATTTTCACCTTGGTCATGGCCCGGAAGAGAATGGCGATGTCTCCGGGACACACCCCTTCCCCAAGCATCTGTCGCAGGCGACGGGCCAGCAGGTCCGCCTCCGCTGCTCGTCTCTCGTCGGCTTTCCCTTTCCCCAGTCGGAAGAGGAACTCCACCACTGGACCACCGTTCTGGCTCCCCCGCACGGCCTCAATGGGGGTATAGGTGATGCGGCTCTCCGCCGGCAGTTGGGGAGGAGGAGTGAACACCTGGGCGAAAGTGTAGTTGAAGAAGTCCACCAAGCGCGCCTGGGAGCGGAAACAGCGGGTCAGACGCAGGGACAATCCGCCGCGCTCCAGAATGGCGCGCTCCATCTTAGAGAACTGGTCCACGTCCGCACCCCGGAAGCGGTAAATGCTCTGCTGGGGGTCGCCCACGATGAACAGGCGGGGCGGGCGTTCCACTTCGCAACCCTCGAACCCGCACAGCAGGCGCACCAACTCCGCCTGCAGGCCGTCCACGTCTTGAAATTCGTCAATGTGTAGGTAGCGGAACTGCCGTTGATAGCGTTGGCGGACCGGCGGGTGGTCGCGTAACAGGTCGCGGGCCCGGCGGAGCAAATCGTCGAAGGAGAGCAACCCGCGCTCCCGCTTGGCCTGCTCGAACCGGGCTCTGGCCTCCGCCACCGCCGCCCACAGGGCCTCCCGCGCATCCCGATGGCGCGGCTCCTCCTCGGTTCCCTCCTCACCTTCGGAACTCGACCCTGCCGTCCTTTGCCCCTCGTAGAACGCGGCCACGCCCTCGTAGCGCACGGGGTCGGCGACTAATTGTTCCAGCATGATACGCGCCTGGTGCAAGTCCACATATTCCAGCAACCGCGCCAGCGGCCCTTCGCCCCGCTGGGCAGCGGTCAAGGCCTCGTCCAACCAGGCGGTCAGGGTCTCCCGCCGCAGGGCTTCCCCGGCCACCTCGTCCAACACGGTGAAATCGGGGTCCACGTCCGCCTCGATAGGGTTCTCCCGCAGCAGCAGGCCACAGAAACTGTGGATAGTGCCCAAGTAGGCCCGCTCCAACTCGTTCAGTCGTTCCTGCCACTGCTTCCGCTGCTCCGGGTGCTCCCGCCACTGCCGGCGCAGCGCCGAGGCCAGGCGGGTCTTCAACTCCGCTGCCGCCTTTTCGGTAAAGGTGATAGCCACCAATTGTCCCAGTCCCACCTCGCCGGTGGTGAGCAGGTGAATGAGCCGCTCGATGAGCACCCTCGTCTTGCCGCTTCCAGCCCCAGCGGACAGGCAGAGGTCGTGCTCCAAGTCGCGAATGGCTAAGCGCCGCACCTCCTCATCGGTCATCGTTGTCCCCTCCCATCGCCCGCAGGCGGGCAAAACGCATCTTTGCCTCCGCCTTCTCCACCAGCAGGCGCGTTTCATCCATCCGACAGACCGCCTTGAAGTCACAGTACTTACACGCTTTCTCAGGACGGGGCGGATAGGGCAAGAGCGGAAAATGGCCGGCCGCGATGTCCGCTGCGTAGGCAGAAAGAAAGGCCCACATTCTTTCCCGCAGTTCCTCCCAGGCCGGATTCCCCTCCACGGCAAAGCCTTTCTTGGCGCGTGAGACCTTCCGCCGCTCAACCTTGCCCAGTCGGGACAGCATTCCCTTTTTGCCCGGTGGCTGGGCCACGAGCAGGTAATAGGCCTCCGCCGGGTCCAGGCCGAGCAGTTCCTCGGCCGCCAGGAGATAGATGAACAGTTGGAAACTCAATCCCGCCTGTACATCTGGGCCCGTAGGCACACTGCTTTGGGAGCCCGTTTTGTAGTCCATCACCAGGGCACGGCCGACTGCATCCGCATCCACTCGGTCGAGGATGCCTCGCAGCCGCACCTCGCCGCTGGCGGTGGCAAGGGCCAAAGGGGTCTCCCTCGAGGCCGGGTCGCGGCCCCGGTGCTCCCGCAGGCCGAAGGAGAACTCCAAATAGGCCGGGGCGAAGCCGGGATTGCACTTGAAGTGCTCAATCTCGTGGCTCACGAACCACCTGAGCCGGGCCAACAGCCGCTGCTTCTCGTACCGCCAGGCCCCGGGATGTCCAACCCGTCCCTGGGCTTCGTATTCAGCGCACACCTCTTCCGCCAAAGCCAGAATGTTTTCCACCGCTGCTTCTTCCTCTGCCTCGGTTAAGGGTCGGGCCCGCCGCGCCGCCGCGTCCCAGCGCGCGCGGTAGAACCGCTCCAAAACGGTGTGGAACAGGCGGCCCCGGTCGAGGGCGGTGATTTCCAACTCCTCCACCTCCGGCGCCTTCAGGCCCAGCACCTGCGCCGCGAAGAACTTCCAGGGACATTGGCCGTAATGGTCCAATTTCGTCGGGCTCAGCGGACGGCCAACCCATCTCTGCCGCAGGTGGGCGAGGAGGTTTTCCTCGGCGCTCAAATCCCCATCGTAGGCCGTGAAATCGGGCTGATGCCAGCGGGGCCATTCGGCGGCCAAACCCAACCACGGGGGGCCGTGCGGGTAGGTCTCTCCCAACAGAGCCGCGGCCGCGGACAGGAGACGGTTCCCGGCTTCGGCTTCGCTACGGCGCGGCAAGTCCCTGAACAGCCGGTCGCTGGCCCAAGCCACCGCCTCCTCTGCCTGCCACAGGTCGCCGGGCTCCACGGGCAGCACATCGGCAACGGTGTAAGTGCGAGTGGGCAAATCGGCCCTATCCGGGTCGCCCTCGGGGGCGAAGAGCCGTTTCACTTCGGCTATGAAGGGCGAAAGCACCGTTGGCTTCCCTTCAGCATCGGTGTGGGGATAGGCCAGCAGGACTCGTTCGGTGGCCGCGTGCAGGGCCCGGAGGAAGAGCAGGCGCTCCCTCGCTGCCCGCTCTGCCGTCAGGGGCAACCAAGTATCCTCTCCAGCCGCGTCCACCAGCGCGCGGCGTTCCTCATCGTCCAGAAACGGGCTGGGCCGCACCCAGGCTGGAAATTCCTTCTCCAACAGCCCCGCCAGGATGAGCAGGCGGAAGGAAAGCCCGCGTACGCCGAAGACATCCCGCACGCTCACCGCGTCCCTGCGCGGCCGAGGCGAAGGCAGCAGTTCCGTCTGCAACAGCAGGTCGAACAGGGTGAGGAGTTCGTCAAAATTCACCGGCTCTGGCCACTCCTGTCCCAGGGCCCGCAGGCGAGCGTCTAATTCGTCCAAAGCCCGCCCATCGCGAAGGGCAAAATCTGAAATTTGAAATCTGAGATTTGAATCCCGATTTTCGTCCGGCGAGCCATCTCTTCCCGCATTTACCTCCTTCACCCGCACCAGAGCATTGACCAACCGCCGCACGGCGGCGGCGTATTCGGTCAGCGTCGCCCTCTCCGGCAAGTCCGCGACGGTCTGCCAGGCGGCGGGCAACGTTTCCGCGGCCCGGCGGAGCCTTTTCGCCCGCTGAGCGGCTAAGGGGTCGGGTTCCTCCTCATCGGGCTCCCTCGCCTCCTGGGCAAACCCCGCGGCAACCCTTCGCAGGGCCTCGGCCAGGGTCGGCGGGGGCGCGTGAGCAGGCAAGACGGCCTCCAGACGAGCCAGGGCGACGGAATCGTCCATCCCCCGGCAATAGACGGAGCGCAGACAGGCCAACAGCGGCTCTTTGGCGAAGACACTCCGTTTCAACTCCAACAGGGCCCGTACCAACGTGAGCACGCGCAGTTCCCGCCAGGGCGTCCCCTGCGGCAGGTCAAAGGGCAGGCCAAAGCGGGGGAAAACTTCGCGCACCAGCGCGGTGTAAGGTGCTAATTGGCGAAAGACCACGGCGCAGTCGGCCCAGCGCAGTGTGGGGTCGGCACGTTGCTGGCGTCGCAGTTCCCGGGCTATGGCCTCCACCATTTGCGCGGGGCCGGAAGCCTCCAGCAGGATGACCTTCTCCTCCGGCATAGCCGCTGGCGCAGCCGGGGCGAAAACGTAAGTCTGGATGTGGGCCAGGGCAGTGGTCGGCGGTTCCGCAGGAAGCGGCGTGGGTTCGACACCGGTGAGGTCTCGCAGGCGGCCCAACGTTTTCTCGACGGGGGCAAACAACTCTGACCGCGCCTCATCATAGGGCACGAGGAAGGTGACCGCTCCCTGGGCTTCGGTCAGGGCCTGCAGCAGGGCGAACTGGGCCGGGGTGAAATCATCGAAGGCGAAGACCACCAGCGGGTCATAGCGGCGCAGCCCTTCGCTGGCCGGCACGGCCTCTATCGCCTCCTCGAACTCGCCGGCCGCATCGGTCAAATCACGAGTGGCCAGCCAGTCCCGATAGACACTCGCCACCTGGGCCAGTTCGCGCAGTTTCCGGGAGTTGCGCCTTGAGGCGACCGCGGCCAGAATCTCCGGCGGAATACGGGCCTGACGCAAGTCGGCCAACAGTTCATCTACAGCCGCTACAAAGCCGGGGTAGTGACGGATGCGACCCAAGAAATCGCTCTCCGCCAGGGCCTCCCGGATGAGCCGGGCGAGCACCCAGCGGCGCAGAGTCTCCGAAAGGCGTCGGGGTCGGGGCTTGTCCATTTCCGCCAGGGCTTCGGCGGCCAGTTGGGGCAGGGTAGCAAACACGCGCCCACCCACACCTGACACGCAAGTCAACAGCCGTCGCTCCAAGTACCGCGCCAGGCTCACCGACGGCACCACCACTCGACAGGGGGCCAACGGTTCAGCGTCCAAGCGTTCGGCGAGGACCCGCAACAGCCACTCTTCGCCCACCCGCGGCTGGGCATAGGTCAACAATTGATGAGGCATGGGTCATTCACTCCCCCTTCCCCTGTGACCCTCCCGCGGGGTCCTTGGCCAACTCCCCCACAGGCATAGACGGGTGGACGTCCACACATTATCCACCTCAACAGGTTCCAAGCGTCCTTCCTCCCTCAGACCCTACGTTTACGTGGAGGCCTCTTTTTAAGAGCCAGCCTCCCCGCTCAATTTCTGTTCCTGGGCGAGGAGTAGGGAGACGTTATGCTGCTGAAGTGGGGGAAGCCAACAGCCTGAGAAACCCTCGCACGTTTTGTACCAAGGTTGTTGCTCGAAGTAGGCTTGTAGTTCCTTCGACCGGAAGCGCAAACCATGCCGGGCGTAGATTTCATTGCGCATAAGTCGCAGTTCGTCCCGCGGGCGGCCGACCAAGTCGGCCTCTGACAGTTCCCTCCACAGGAAGGGCGGCAAGTCCTCCACCGGCGGAACCTCCTTGAACTCCACTAAGGTCTTGCCCGTCGTCGCCTCGAACCGATAGTGGCCTCCTAACGCCTCCACCAGTGGCCGCAGCGACGCCATCAGGTAATATTGCCCTCCGAACCGCTGCGACCAAGGCACCCGTCTGAAGCGAACCTGCCCTATCAAGCCAACAGCGAAGGGGCATCCCGGCCGTACCGCGACCTGCCAACCGTTGCGTTCCAGGACCGCGGTTCCCGTCTCCTTCTCATAGTTTACTGTTGCCTGGAGCCATCTTGCGGCAACGCGCACAGGCAAATGGACTTCGGAACCCACCCGCTGCGGCGGGGGCATTCCCCAAATCTTGCTTTCCCACTTCACCCGCTGACCATTGACCTCAATGTCGAGATAGCCAGGAAAGAACGAAATGGAGATGTCTTCCTGCGGTTCGAAGTCACGGAACTGCCACGCGATTCGCGAGCCATTGCGTCGGTAGCCCTGGGGGGAAATAGAAAAGTTCGAGTAGTTCTCCAGCCCGGTGAGGTCCACCACGATACGGGCCTCGCCGATCTTGCCTTTCCACGAGGCGCCTGTGCGCAGAATGTACTCAAAAAAGGAATACCCAGCGATGTTACTTCCAAGGCTACTGGTGTACCGATTGCGCACGACACGCCGCTGCCCCCGGCGAAAGTGGACGCGCTTCACCCACCAAATTTGGTACTCAGCAGGGCCTTGGTCTTTCGGAACCACCCGACGGACGGGCACTTTCACCCCGTCAACACGGGCCTCAAACCTATCGAAGTTCGTATATTCCGGCACCCGGACATCCCCGCCTCCGCCCTCTGGGAAGCCCATCAACACCGTCGTCGCTGGCCCTTCATTCTTAAAAACAAATTGGCACACCACTTCGCCCGTCGCCAATTTGATATGCACGTCCTCCGCCACCATCCGCACGGATGGATGCTCCTCCATGAGCCTAACTGCGCCGCCCACGCCCCTAATCGCCCCGTCATTGGCGAAAGAGGCCCCGAAGGACGTTAACATAACCAGCAAGCCAGCAGCCCCTTTCCACAGTTCATACATCGCCTCGTTCTCCCTGTTTCCATTCTCCCCAACAGCCTGGGCGCTGACGCTCGGGCAACCCTCAAAACGGACTGTAGTAGGCCCTGGGAACCTTCTCCAGGGGTTCCAATCGGGGGAAAATCCATTCGGCGATGAAATTCCCCTGGGAGCCGCGTGCCCCTACCTGCACCCCCCGCGGGGTCGGGGAGGAGAGATGCTCCACCGGAAAGACAATCACCGGCGATTGGCGCATCAGGGCGGAACGGTGGCGCTGGAACCGCTGTGCCAGCAGACGCGCCGCCTGGCGCAGGTCGGAGGCGCTCTCCAGAAGCCCAACCAGTCCTACCACACACACTGCAGAGGGCAGCGCCTCGCCCCTGTGCAGAGCCCGCAGGAGGGCAATGAGGCTCATTGTTTTGGCTGGGCGCTGAATGGCTCGGCCCAACTGCCGCCGTGTAATGAGATAAAAACCCGGTCGCATGTCTCACCCTCCCTTCACCCGCAAAATCGGCACCAGACACTCCAGCAGCGAAAGGCCTCCGTGCGCGGTACAGCGGTCATTGGGGCTCTCGCTGGCCCACCAGTGGCGTCCCCGAATGGCCACCTGCACCTGCCCGAAAGCGAAAAGAGGCCGTTCAGGCGCTTCGTAATGGCGAAGTTCCCCGATGCCTTCCTTGCTCAGCGGTTGGGCGCGGCTTTCCCTGGGGAAGAGAGAGCGAACGGTTTGCTCTACCCCGCTTGGCAGCGGCCAATAATGGCCTGGGGAGTCCGCGTACAGGTAGCCATGGTCGCTGGTGATGAAGGTCTCCCGACCCCCTGCGGCCTCCCGAATTGCCCGCAGCGTCTCCTCCGTGCGCGCCCAGGCATCCGCGACTGTGGTGGACTGGGAAACCGTTACCTGCCCCAATTCCCTGTCCGGCAGCCGCAGCCAAACTAAAACTGGTCCTTCCGCCGGCAGCGCGGGAATTTGTCCCGGGCCGGCGACGTAGCGATAGTGGAAGCCCGCGAAATCCTTGGTTGCCGCCGCCTTCGGGCTCCCGGTGCCCAGAAGCATCTCCGCGAGACGGTCGGTCAGAGTGGGGAACGGTGCGACGGCATAGTCTTCGATGACCGTCTCCACGCCCCGGCTTTCCCAGTCCTTCTTCAACAGCCCAACTTCGCGCAGGCTGAGAGAATCGGCAACGATGACCAGGTTGTTCCCCTCCAGCCAGCGGCGCACATACCCACCGTCCTGCCGTTGGGCCTCCTCCAGCAGTAGGTTGTAGAGTTCAAAGAAGCCCTGATACAGTCCCCGCTCCAGTCGGTTGGTCGCCTCTTCCCGCTCGCGATAGAAGCGCGCCACGTCCACCGGGAACTCCTCCGGCTCCCACCGTCGTAGCAGTTCTGCCCAGACGGCGTCCAGGGGGTTGTCGGCTTCAATCAATGCTCGGAGAAATGACGTGTCCAAAGGAACTCCGCCTCCTTCATTCCTCATAGGGGGAGAGTCAGGTAGCGGTGAGCATCAGGCTTTGTGATGAAGTGGGTAACTTTATCTGTCTCATCGTAGCAGACGATGAAACGCTGGAAGACACCCTCCCTCCCCAGCAGTCTGGGAACATCGGCACCCTTGGCGAAAGCAATGGGACACGGAAACTCTTCCGTTCCCAGACGGAGGGTGAGGGTATGAATGTGGATGGGAATAAGCCCACTGCACACGCCTCCAATATAGCGTAACTCTCCCTCCTCTAAGGGATAGCCTAACCTCTCGCAGTCCACTTGTCGCAGGAGCGTGAGGTCTGCACAGGCATCTGCATACAATCGGAAGGGTTGCCAGCAACCATCGGCAGTCTGTACGTGAATCCTGGCCTGTGGACGGCAAACGATGGCGCCCGATTCATCCTGCTCAAGCAGGTAAGGAAAAGTTATGACTGGCATAGTATCCAAAGTCCCCTTCGAGGAATATAGACAATCTCAATCTCCTCTGGGCTTTTGTCCGGAAACAACTCCCGGGCCTTCTCGTATGCCTCGACCGAATTTGCCCCAGCCGCGACAATCTTGCCGTCCACAATGGCCACATCCATTCCTTCATACTTCACCTGTTCCTCCCGTGGAACCGAAGGGAGGTCAATGAAGATATGTTCCTCTTTCCCCATGGGACAGTTCCTCCTTTCACGTTTCCCCCTCAATCTATTTGCCGTAGGTCTTCCCAGGGGGCCGAAGCACCTTTCTCTACTCGCGTCAGGTCTGAACTCGGAGGCCAACTCATGCGCCCCCGCCCGGCACCTCCCCCTCTACCCTGGCTTCCAGGAGGACCTCGCCCCTCTCCCCCAAACGGCTCACCAGCCGTTCCACCAAGTTCATCAGCGCCTCTTTGCTCACCGGGTAGTGGAAGGTGTAGTCCAATTGATGTTGCACCCGCACTTGCGCCACTCGGCTGGCCTCTTCGTCCCAGCCGAACAGAGGGTCTTCCTCCTCGGGCGGGGTGACCTGAAAGGCCGCGCTGCGGATGCGGCTCCCTTCCTGCAACCTGGCCCGCAGGTCCTCCAGCAGTTTGTTCAACAGGCGGTAGGGGCCGATGGGCAGTTGGAAAGGCTCCCAGCCGGGCTCCGGTTGCGGCGGTAGGGGGATGGGCAGCCGCAGGAGGGACTCGTCGGTGAGCAAACCCGGTTCGTGAAGCGCCATCTGCTCCTGGGGCGTGTAGGCAGCAATCTTGCCCTGCGTGAGCAACCGCGTCAGCGCCCGCTCCAGGGCCGCCTCCGTGAGGGTTTCCAGGCGCAACTGGGCTTTCACCTCGCCCACGGAAACCCCGGCCTCGCCAGCCTCCCCCACCAGGGCGAGAATTCGCTCCCGCGCCCGACGGTCGTCCGGGGGAGCGTAGTCCGTCAGCCAGGCCCGGGCGCCGTCGCGTAGGGTCTCGCTGGCCAGCAGGTCATCGTCGGGATAGCGGCTCTCCTCCTGCTCCACCACGGCATCGCCGTCACGGACCAACTCCGTCAGCGCTTGCGCCACTTCCGAGGGAGGAACCTCCAATTGCGACGCGATGTCCCCTCTGAGTACGCCCCACTCAACTCCCCCTCGCTGAGCGCTGGCTAAGGCCTGCCGAACGGCATGTTTGACATCCTCTTTGGCCGGCGGCTCCGGGCCATAGGCTTTGAGCCACACGCGCCAGTCCTCGCCCAGCGGCAAAGGGAGCGGGCGGTCGTCGTGGCCGTAAACGGCTTTCCCTATGGCCACCACAACCCCCGCCAGGAGCGAATCGTCCTGCACCATGCCTTGCAGAGCCTCCTCCAGTTGCCCCTCCTCTACCAGGATGGGCAGGCCCGCATAGCGGCGCAAATCCTCCCGCAACTCGCGAATGGTACGCCCCGCTCCGTCGCTGCCCTTAGGGGCTTGGGCCCCAGCGCAGCGCAGCAGTTTCGCCAGGCCCTCGCGCACGGTGTCCGCATCGTTCTGCCCGCGGATGGCCTCCTTCACCGATTCCCAGGCCAGTCCGCAGTCCACCGCTCGGACGACGAACCGCGGCTCCTGGCCCAACTCACCCACCCGGCTCAGCCGCATCCAGCGCCCGTAACTCTCCTCGATTCGCTCCTTCAACTCCTGCTGGAACCGCTGCTTGTACTCTTGCACTTCGCTTTTCCGCCGGGTGCGCTGCCTGAGGAGTTCTTCGCAGACCAGCACCCGCGTGGCCCGCAGCAGCAACTCGCGGTCGTGCGTCAGCCGCTCGCGCACTGCGGGCTTGGGCGCCAGCAACACCACCGTGTTATCCAGGCCGCGCAGTATCTCCTCCGCCTGCGTCTCCGTCATCGGCTCCAGCGAGACCGCCATTTTGAGGGCCGGGCTGGAGAGGGCAGGAGGAAGGGGCTCTTCAGGGTACAGGTACAACCTTTCCCCGTTCGCCAGCGAGCGAAGGACCTCTCGCACCCGCTCCGCCGCCTCCTCCGTCCCCTCGGCCGTCTCCACTTTCGTGCGCGCCATCTGTTCAATCTGTTTGAGCAGCACCACCTCCTTGGTGATGAGGAGCCGCTCCTCAATTTCGTCCAGGAACCAGGCCCGCTGTTGCACTTCGGCGAGGTCTGTGCGCAGGTCATTGACGTTGGTCTCCGGCCGCAGGTTGCCCAAGAGCACCTCCTCTTTGGTTGCACCGGGGGTGCCGAAGGGCGAGAAGGAGTGGAGCAACACCGTCCCCAGGAGGCCCGGCGCCTGGGCAATCCCGTGGCAGCGCTGGCTCAAGTCCTCCCTTGCGTTCGCCACCAAATCGGGGTCTAACCTGCACAGGTCGCTGGCGATGTCCTCGTCAGTGACCTCCAGGTCGCCAGCCAGAAGCGCGTCGCGCTGAGAGGCCCAGCGCCGCAGGAGCGTCGCGCCCAGGTAGATGATGCCGCGAGTGCTCTCATGATGCGGCGCCGAAGCATAAACGGCGAAGGCCTGCCGCAGGAAAGCGGGATGGAAGGGATAGGTCTCCCGGAACTCCCGGTGCACGTCCGCCAGCCGCAGCCCGGTTTCGGGCAGTTCGCTGCGCGCCCGTTGGTAAGCCTCCAAATAGGCGTTGACCACCTGCTCGACTTTCGCCTCATCCACCCTTTCCAGGAGCCGATGGCGCAGGATGCGGTGACGGTCTTCGGCCGTGCCCACGTCCCAGATGGGCGGTTGGGAGCGATTAATGGTGCCCATCAGCGCCGGATCGCGTCCATAGACGGAGAGGACCACGGCCAGGGGCACCTCGGGCAGGTTGGCGGCCTCCAGCAGGTTCTGCACCCCCGCCTGGATGTCCTCCGCCCGGTCGCGGTTCTGTCCGAACCACAGTTCCAACTCGTCCACGATGAGCAACACGGGGCCCTCTGCAGTCAACTCCGCCCAGACTTCGCGGATGGGCGCCTTCCACACCCGGTCGGCCAAGTCGGCCATTCCCGCCCGCGCAAACAGCGGTTCCCAGAAGGTCTCCGGCTGCTCCGCTACCAGTTGCACCAGGGCCACTCGCGTGTCCGCCGGGAACTCGGCCCGCACGCCCCAACGCCGCAGCCACTCCGCTGCTCCCTCCCCCGCCAATGCCAGATGGAACAGGGCCAGCAGCGCGTGCGATTTGCCGCTGCCGTAATCGCCCCGCACCACCGCCGCCCCCTTGGGACTCCGACCGGTCAGTTTCTCGGCCACATACGTCGTCAGCAAGCGCAGCGGGACCGTCGGATAGGTCGCCCGCAGGACGAACTCCCGGTCAGCCTCCTTCGTGCCCGGCTCCAAGGCCCGGTCTAAGGCAATGGCCTCCAAAAGTTCCCCCGTCTGTACCTCCCGCGAGAGCCGACAAACCTCGGCAATGGTCATCGTGCCTCCCTCCTCATACTATTTGTACACGGGTGACATCAGACCCACCCAAGAGGAAATCTTAGGCCACGGTTACCAAGTCGGTGGGAAACCGAGTGAACCATCTTCCGTTGGTTTGGTAAAGGTAACCCA
>DTZQ01000314.1 GCA_012961305.1 Armatimonadota bacterium
CAGCACCGACAGGATGGCCAGGGAGACCAGCACTTCGACCAGAGAAAAACCCTCCCTCTGGCCGGGGCCGACCTGCTTTGAACGACCGTTGCTTGGAAGCACCTCCGTTCGCGGCGGGGTCATGGTTTTCCTCCCTTTGCCGTGCCGATAAGGGTTTCCGGCAACTAAAAACGCCTTCCGACCCTTGGGACTGGCAGGGTCAAAAGGCGTCCCTGGCCTTAAAGGTGGAAGTCAGCCGTGGACTTCCCTGAATTTTGGAAGGTAACTTTACTCCTCGCGCTTCCAGACCACGGCTTCCCGTGGACGAAGGAACAAGAGTTCATGGCTGGTCAGCACCGCCCGCGCAACTTCTACCAACCGCTGCTGCGCGCGCCGGGCTTCCTGCTGCAACCAGCGATGGGCCTCGGCTTCGCTGAGACGGCGGGCCTGCATGAGCATCCCTTTCGCCCGTTCAATGAGTTTCCGCTCGTTCCAATAGGCCTGCCAGGCTTCCACCTGCTCTGCGGTCAAGAGTACCACCTCCGGCTGGTACTGGCGCATTAAAGAGACCATCTGGGTGACCTCAGCCGTGTGTCCCACTACTGTCCCTCCCACGGCTTCCAGTATTTCCCGCCATTCAGCCTGCACGGAAGGGTCAGTGGCCAGGATGAGAATACGATGTCCTCGGCCCATTTTCGGTCTCCGGGTTTATTTACCGCCGAAGCAGTTGGGCAATCTCCACCTTCGCCGGGCTTTCATAGAGGGTAGACTCTGGCTCCGCCTGCTGCGTTCCCAATTTTTCCTCCCCCAAGCCTCACCTGCCCCTCCGACGGGCAAAACCCAGCGGAGCCGCTACCCGGCGCGGGGCCGACCGGAACCCTTCGCCTCCGGCTGCCCATTTGGCGGGGGTCAACAGCCGCCGGGCGCCAGCATAATGCTGTCGGTAGTAGGGAGCGTCCAGCCGGCTCACCGTCACCCCCGCGCGGGGAGAGGCGTGGATAAACCGCCCTTCCCCCACGTAAATGCCCACGTGGGACACGCCCGGCTTGTAGGTGTTCTGGAAGAACACCAGGTCCCCCGGCTGCAATTCGGTCCGGTCTACGGGCTGGCCCAGGCGGGACAGTTCCGCCGCTGAATGGGGCACTTCCCGCCCATACTTGCGCGCCAGGTACTGGATGAGTCCGGAACAGTCAAACCCGGTGGGGTCATGCCCGCCCCAGCGGTAGGGCACCCCCTGGTAGCGGTGGGCCTCGGCCACCAGAGGCGGCGTTCGCTCCGGAGGGGATGGTTTCTGCCGGGAGGGTTCCGCCGGGGTTAGCCGCACTGCGCGAGCCTCTACCCAGCCGACCGTCCCGTTGGCAAAAGCCACCTTAAGCCAGCCCTCCCGGTGGTCCAGCAGGCTCACTGGCGCCCCTTTGGCCGCTACTGCGTGGCGGGGGTGCTGCCGGTCGGGCTGCGGGCGCACATCCACTCCGGCGGCCACTATGAAACCCTCCGGGGGCGTTTCCTCCGAAGGCAACATCCGTCGGTGAGCCTGGCCGCGCACCAGCGCTTGATAGAAGGCCAGGGTGTGGGTCAGCAAATCCTCCTTTGGCGATTCCCTTGCTGTGCAGGGAGACGCCAGTCCCGCACCGGTTATTTCTTCCAGTTCAGCCTTAAGCCGCCGTTCCAGGGCCGCCACGGCCTGCTGGGCCGCGGCCAGGCGGGCTTCATCTACGGTTATTTCCCCGGGAGGAGAGGCAGTTGCGGCAAGGGTCAGTCCGCCCATCGCCGCAACTACTTCCAGGCTCAGCCACCAGGGTCTCATTCTGTTTTCTTAGTCCGGGCAGGAAGGTACATTCCACAGTCCGGACACTTGCCCGGCCTGTCCTGCACAACCTTCTCGTGCATGGGACAGTAGTACTCCACCTCCTGCCCCTCAGCCACTTGGGCCTCTAAGAACATCCTGCACTCCGGGCAGCGGCCCGGCTTGTCCTGTTTCACCTGCGGATGCATGGGGCAAGTGTAGGTGAACTTCTCCGCGCCCTCCATAGTGGCCTCCTCGCCGGCGGGAGCAGGTTCCGCCCGTTCCGGTTCGGCGGGGGGCACGCTGACCACCGGCGGAGGCGCTTCCGGTGGTTTCTTGGCGCAGCCGATGGCCACCATTAGTAAGGCCAACAGACTTCCGAAGACAACGATGTACTTCATGGTTGATGCTCCTTTCCCTCTTTACGCAGTCTCGTCATTCTCCCCCTTCTCCAGCCATTCCTCCAGTTCCCGCTC
>DTZQ01000315.1 GCA_012961305.1 Armatimonadota bacterium
AACTGGCTCTACTGCTCCTGCCCTCCGCCCGCATCCCGCATCCCGCATCCCGCATCAAGTATCCAGCCTCCAGCACTCAGACTGACCACCCCCCTGAGCGAAGCGGCAGTGCGTCAACTACGCGTTGGCGACATGGTACTCCTCAGCGGGTTGGTTCACACTGGCCGGGACACGCTCCATGCTTACCTGCTCACCCACGACTCGCCGGTGGACTTGCGGGGAGGAGTCATCTACCACTGTGGCCCCGTAGTCGTGCGCGAGGGTGAGCAGTGGTCAGTCAAAGCCGCGGGCCCCACCACCAGCATTCGGGAGGAACCTTACCAGGCGGCCCTCATTCAGAAGTTCGGCCTGCGGGCGATTATCGGCAAGGGCGGCATGGGGATTGAAACCCAACGGGCTCTGCAGGAACACGGAGCCGTCTATCTCCACGCCATTGGCGGCGCGGCCCAGTATTACGCGGAGCGCATCGTGGCCGTGGAGGGCGTGCATTTCCTGAGCGAGTTCGGGGTGCCCGAAGCCATGTGGCACCTGCGGGTAAAGGACTTTCCGGCTTTGGTCACCATGGACGCGCATGGGAACAGCCTGCATGAGAAAGTCCAGCAGGTCGCCACCCAGCGGTTGGAATCGCTAATGGGTCAATAGGTCAATGGGTCAATACCCCCTCCCATCACGATACAGCCTCCGCTGGCCACCCCGGTACAGGATACATGATGCAAGCATCCTGCATCAATTCTGTCTGAAGGAGAAACCCATGATTGGCAAGAAACTCACCCGTGACCGTTTCGCCTACTGGCTCTCGCAACAGCCTTGCCCCCGGCACATTGGCGAAATCATCCTCCACCATACCTGGCGGCCCACCGCCGCCCAGTATCGCGGCGAGGCCACCATCAAGGCCATCCACCGCGTGCACACCCAGACCAACGGCTGGAGCGACATCGGCTATCACTTCCTCGTCGCTCCCAACGGCGACATCTGGGCTGGCCGACCCTTAGCCCGTGCGGGAGCCCACACCAAAGGCCGCAACGCCCACAGCATCGGGGTCTGTCTCATCGGCAACTTCGATGAGGAGGAACTGGGCACGGCTCAGCGGCGGGCCGCAGTAGTGGTCCTTCGGGCCTGTTTGGACCGGTTCAAGTTGCACAGCGAGGCTTTGAACTTCCATCGGGACTACGCCCCCAAATCCTGTCCGGGGGCGCTTCTGGACAAGGCCCAATGGCGGGCCTGGGTATCGCAGGGCCTTAGCCCTCCGGAGGAGGAAGAGGGAGACGATGCGGAGGAGCACCCGGACGTGCCTGCGTGGGCCAGGGAAGCGATGGAGTGGTGCGTGGAGCAGGGGCTCATCAAAGGGATGCCGGACGGGAGTTTACAGGGCTATCGGCCGGTGACGCGGGCCGAGTTGGCCCTTGTCCTGCGGCGGTTTTACGATTTACTTGCCGGCGAAAGTTAGAGGGTTGGCAGAGTGGCCGCCGGGGAGCATTCTATTCCGGCGGGGCTGGTGGTTTACAGTGGGTCCGCAGGTAGACCATCAGGCGGTGCATGAACAGGGCAGCCTCATAGCGGTTGATGATGCGGGTTGGCTGGAAAGTATTGGCCACGTAGCCCTCTAACAGACCCAGGTCGGCCAGAAACAGCACATATTTGGCCTGCTTGCCCCTGAGGTCCCGAAAAGAGGCGTGGAACCTTTTGGGCATGCGTTGGGTGCCGATGAAGCGGGCCGTCCAGATAGCGATTTCCAGCCGGGTGGCAGGTTGGGGGCCGCGGAACTTGGTAACTTCAGGGGGAACAATTCCCGCCGCAGCCAAGCGTTGCGCGGGCAGCCGCCACCAAGCATCCTCCGGCA
>DTZQ01000316.1 GCA_012961305.1 Armatimonadota bacterium
ACCGGAGACCGGCAAGAAATCCTCGGTCCCCAGTTCTCGGGGAAGCGGGAATATCAGCCTCCGGCTGAGTAGCCCAATTGCAATAAAAAGTCAAGAGAAAAAGCAGCCGGGAGAAGGAATTCCTCTCGCGGTGGCGAACCTGGGTAAAGCAGCGCAAGCATTCAACCCTCGGCAGTCAGCGTTCAGCCTCCGGCCTATCTGTTGGCTTATAGCCTATTGCTTATGGTTGAGCGCTAAGCGATAAGCAACGCGGCTGATTGCGACTGCTGAATGCTCACCTAAAAGGAGGTATGCACATGGCACGACCAGTTACCCTGTTCACTGGCCAATGGGCCGATTTGCCGTTGGATACGATGTGTGCTAAGGCCAAGGAGTTCGGCTACGAGGGGTTGGAGTTGGCCTGTTGGGGTGACCACTTCGAGGTGAAGCGGGCGGTGGAGGAGGAGAACTACTGCCAGAGCCGGTGGGACCTCCTCAACCAGTACGGCTTGAAGTGCTTCGCCATCAGCAACCACTTAGTCGGGCAGGCGGTGTGCGACCTGATTGACGAGCGGCATAAGGCCATTCTGCCCGATTACGTGTGGGGCGATGGTGACCCCGAGGGGGTACGCCAGCGGGCGGCGGAGGAGATGAAGAACACGGCGCGGGCGGCGGCCAAGTTCGGGGTGAAGGTGGTCAACGGGTTCACGGGCAGCAGCATCTGGCATTTGCTCTATTCCTTCCCTCCCAATGACCCCCAGCAGATTGAGGCGGGTTGGCAGGACTTCGCCGAGCGGTGGATTCCCATCCTGGATGTGTTCAAGGAAGTGGGAGTGAAGTTCGCTCTGGAGGTGCATCCCACGGAAATCGCCTACGACATCGTCACCGCGCGGCGGGCCCTCGAGACCCTCAACTACCATGAAGCCTTCGGGTTCAACTTCGACCCCAGTCACCTGCACTGGCAGTTCGTGGACCCGGTGCGCTTCATTAAGGAGTTCGGCGACCGGATTTACCACGTCCACATGAAGGACGCCATCCGCACCCTGGATGGCACCTCCGGCATCCTCAGTTCGCACCTCAACTTCGGCGACCCCCGGCGCGGATGGGACTTCCGCTCCCTGGGGCGCGGGGGAGTGAACTTCGAGGAAATCATTCGCGCCCTGAACCGCATCGGCTATGAAGGTCCGCTCTCCGTAGAGTGGGAAGACAGCGGCATGGACCGCGAGCACGGAGCGCGGGAGGCCTGCGAGTTCGTGCGGAAGTTGGACTTCGAGCCCTCGGCCATTGCCTTTGACCGCGCCTTCGCCGAGGAGTAGAGACAAGCGTTCACCCGTCCGGGATGCAGGAGGCCGGATGCTACCACTCTCCACCCCGATACTGGATACTGGCATCCCGCACCACCCCTCCTGAACCCTGCTGAACGCTTGCGAGTGAGGGGGAATTAGAGTGTTGGCCTTTGATGGGGGTAGATGCTAGGTCTGCCCCCTATTCCCTGTTTTTGCTGTTCTGGAGCGCGAAAGCCATGCTTTCGCGCCGAAGCATGGCTTCGGCACTCCAAATTGGCATTGATTCCCCGTCTTTTTTCTTGCTTTTTCCCCTCAGGCGTGTTATACTTTTAGATAGCGTAACACGAACGGGTGGCGACTCTGGAGAGGTGAGGCCATGGGCTACGTGGAACGGTTCGGCGTTTCCATGGATGCGGGGTTGCTAACGGCCTTTGATGCTCTGATTGCCCGCAAGGGTTACAAAAACCGCTCAGAGGCGATTAGGGATTTGATTCGCCAGGCCTTGGTCGAGGAGGAATGGGCACAGGGCGACCAAGAGGTAGTGGGAGCGGTGACTTTGGTGTACGAGCATCATGCGCGGGAGTTGGCAGCCCTGCTGATTGAGATGCAGCATCACAGCAAGGCGCAGGTGGTTTGCTCGACCCATGTGCATTTGGACGAGCACAACTGCTTAGAGGTAGTAGTCCTGCGCGGGCCGGCCAAAGTCGTGCGGGCCGTAGCCGACCAACTCATCGGCACCCGAGGGGTCAAACACGGGCGGCTGGTGACTTCGACGACTGGCCAGCGGCTGCGATAAGGAGGAAGCCTTTGGAGTCAGTTTGAAGCGCCTGAGTCCAAAGGGGAGGGCGAAAATGCACATTCCGGACGGTTTTCTTACCCCTCCCGTGTGGGCCACGCTGGATACAGTGGCCGTGGGCACGGTGGCCTATGCGGTGAAGCGGGTAGAACGCGAGTTCGACCCGGAAGATTGGCAGGTGCCGCTGATGGGGGTAACGGCGGCCTTCGTGTTTGCGGCCCAGATGTTCAACTTCCCCGTGGCCGGGGGCACTTCCGGCCACCTGTTGGGGGCTACCCTGGCTACGGCCCTGTTGGGCCCCTGGCGGGCGATGTTGGTAATGACCGCCGTGTTTTTAGTCCAGGCTTTGGCATTCGCCGACGGGGGAGTGTTTGCCCTGGGGGCCAACCTGTTCAACATGGGCATCTTAGGCTGCCTAATTGCCCACGGCCTCATTCAAATCCTCTGGCGGCTCAGCGGCCAGCAAGAATGGGGCCGTCAGGCGGGCATTGCTTTGGCGGCCTGGTGGTCGGTGGAGTTGGGAGCAGTGGCTACGGCGGTGGAGTTGGCCTTGTCGGGGCGCATCCCGCTCAGCATCGTCCTGCCCGCCATGGCCGGGGTGCACGCCTTCATCGGCGTGGGAGAGGCCCTGCTGACAGTCGCTGCGGTCAATTTGGTGGTCCGAGTGCGTCC
>DTZQ01000317.1 GCA_012961305.1 Armatimonadota bacterium
CGTCGCCCATGGAACCGCTGCGGTCAATGACCAAGGCTACATTGAGGGGGGGGCGTTTGGGGGCCTCGCGTTTTATGCCCTGCAAGCCCACCTGCAGGTAGGTACGCCCTCCCTCCTCCAAAATCTTTGTCCGTTCCAGGTCAACTGCCAGGGCCAATGCCCGGTCTTGGGGGAGGGGGAAGGACTGGCCATAGTCACGAGTGAAAGCCTCCAAGCGCACGTGCTGCCCATCAAGTACCACTCCTTCCCGGATGAGTTTCTCCAAACGAGCCTTTTGGCCTCGCCCGCCCAAGTAAGTGCTGGAATAGTAGGCATCTTTATTCAGCGAAGGCGGAGGAGGAGTGGTTGCCGGGGTGGCCATCGCCATCATTGGTGCCTTAGTAGTCGGAACTCCGACCGGTCCCGAAGGAGCGGGGGGCTGACCCAGAACCTCATCCGAAACAGCCGCTATCTCCGGCAAGCCCGGTGGCAGGGTTTCTGAGGGCAAACCTTCGTAGGTTTTTTCCTCCTGCGCTTTCATCTCCGGCGCAGGCAGGGGAAGCCGGGCTTGCGGTTCCTCTCTCAACTGGCGGTAAGCACCGAAAGTAGGTGGGGCCTGGGCCGCTTTTTTCGCGCAGCCAAATAGAAACATCGGCCCCAGCAGAAAGCCTCCCAGGGATACGGTCAGGGCCAAAATCCTTGGACGTAGGGGTTTCATCCTTGACCTCCTTCTCTTATTGGGTCTTCCCTACCATATTATACGCACAACCCCTGCCCTTTCCGCTTTTTCTTCGGGCCCCAGATAGGGTACACGCAGAGAGAGCCACCCACTCTTCCTCAGCCGCCCCCTTTACGCTTCACGCCCTTACGGGTCACGCCTACAGCCCACTTAAGAACGGCGGCAATTGGCCCCTCACTTCCCCCAGAGAGCGTATTTCCCAACCCCGTTTGCTGTACCAGCGGTGGGGGCCGCGGGGGTTGCCCTTCATGGTCAAGCAGTAGTCAAATCCGGGTCGGTCGCTGCGGGTTATTTTCCACTCGATGGCCGCCGTTTGGCCCGTTTGGGGAAAACGAAGGTGCAGTCGTTCATCCCCTTGCCGGAAATGCCATTGAAATCCCGTCCACTCGCCCTCCCAAAGGGACTGATACAGAAACATTCCCACCTGGTTCTGGAAGAGAGCCACGAAAAGGTGAAATTTGTCCCTTTCGCTCCGGGGCAGGCGCTCAATCCAGAGGCGGTCCAGGAGCAACTCGCGCTGCTGCGGGCGGGGAGCATTCGGGGTGCGGGAAGACCACAGCCCCCAGACCACCAATCCTCCTACAATTAGCCCTAACCAACGATAGCGTCGCATGGTTCCTTCTCCTTTCCCTCCTTCATTCCAACCCTTCCTCCATAATCTCCCGCGCTTGATGGACCATCAACTCAATGCGTTTTTCGCGGTTGGGGTCGTTATAGCCGTCGTACTGGAAAGTATGAAAAGGGATGGGTTTGAACTTCTGGCGGAAGGGGATGCTCTGGGCCGCGACGGTGCTGCCGGGCATACAGGTGAAAGGGACCACGTTGGCGATGGCCTGGGCTTTACCTTTCAAGGCAAAATGCAGGGCTCGACCCAGGCTCATTATCGGTTCGCCCCCGTAGTGGTGGGCGAACAACTGCTGACCCAGCCGTTTAATCTCCTCCGGGGCGGGCTCCTCCAGGCCGCGCGTAATCAGGCTGGCCGCTTGTTCCAGGCGATGTTCATCCCGCTTGGCCAGGGTGTTCAGGAGCCAGAACCCGCCGGAGGCCAGCAGGTGGGGCAGCGAAGGTTGGAAACGCACGCGCTCCCAACTGTCGAGGAAAATGCGGTAATTCGTGTACACAAACAGTTCGGAAGCCGGCGATTTGCAGACCTGCCCCCCGTAGTGTTCGATTTTGTCTATGATGAACTGGTTGGCCCGGGCGTCTTCGCGCACGTAAAATTCGCCAATCAGCACAATAATCGGCTTCGCCTCGCCGGTGAGTTCAATGCGGGCGAACTCCTGCGCTGCCGCCCGAATCATCTCCTCCAACTCCCAAAGGTTACGGCCTTGGAGGATTTCGGACATGGAAAAGTGGTGGGTACGGAAGTATTCCAGCCCCAGTTCCAAATACTTATTGAACACCGCCTGAGCCTCGCCGGCATTTCGCTCATAAGGCCGGATGCAGTGCAGCATCTTCAACAACACGTCGCCGAAGACAAAACTGTCAAAAGCCTTGACCAGAAAAGGTTTGCCCAGGACCTTGTAGGCCGTGCGGGTATCTATGATGCCGATGCGGATGCCTTCTTCCTGTAAGATAATCGCCTGGGTCGGAGCGTACAACCCATAGCGGCATGGGCCCCCGGCCCCGCCCTGGAACAGCACGTCCCGCTGCGGGTCGAACCGGCCCAGTTGTAGATTGTACAGCGCGTCGGCGATGTTCATGAGGTGGGGAAGGCATTCGTTGCCGTTGCACTTCTCCCGCGCGATTTCAAAGTGCGGGTCCGGGCAGGGTTCCATGACCAGGGCTTCAATGCCTTCCCCCTCCAAGTTGGCCCGCAACAGGTGTGCATGGATGCTCATGGGCGGAATCAGGAAACGTTTGGTGCGCAATTTGTCCAGGGTAAAGGGGCGCCATACCTCCTCCCGCTGCTGTTTGGTTTTCTTTTGCTTCGCCGTGTTGCTGAAGGCGGACATGCGCGTGAGCAGGCCCGCATCGGCCATGTGCTCGTCCAAGTAAAGGTAGAGGAAGTTCGTTCCCAACTCGCAGCGGAGGTAATGCAGTATCATAGAGTTCGGCCCGCAGTGGAAGTAATCGGGGAAAGCGAAACGAAGAATTTTGGACAGGCGCGGGTCTTTCTGGACGGTATTGATGGCCGCCAAGAACTGCTGGCCCATCGCCGAGTACATGTTGTAATAGCGTTCGGGCATCCCCGTTGCGTCCAGCGGGAGGTAATCCAAAGGGATGGGAAGGATGCCTTTTTGGAGGCACTTTTGGGCCATGCCCATATTGACCTCTTTGTCCATGACGTAGGGTCGCATTAGGAAAACCCAGGCCTCCTCATCCTCCGGCAAAGAACTGAGCACTTCCTCCCCTGCTTCCCGCAGCCGACGCCGGAAGGTTTCCTGTGCTTCGTGGGCCGCTTCGACTGCTCGTTGAATGTCTCTGAGGAACACACCCAACTGGGGTGCAAGTTTGCGCAAATCCCAGGCCAGCCGCCGGGGGCCCTCGCGGTAGTGCATCTCCGGGGTCAGCACTCGGGTTCCATTGCGCCCCAGGTCCACCGCATCCCGCACCAACTCAAAAATGGTCTGGATGTAGGGGCAGGTGAAACTTTCCCTCCAGGCCTCCGCGCCTTTGAGGAAGGGGAGGTTAATGACCTGAGGTATGAAAATGAAATCCAGGAACCGCCCATCCTCCAGAACCATTTCCTGCAGTTGCTTGAAATGGCCGTAGGCGGTTTTGATGGGGAAGCACATGTCGGCCCCCACGGCCCGATTGCCCTCCTCAATGGTCTGCTTGCTGGTCGGATGGGAGAGGACTACCCGCAGGCCCAGTTCCCGAAAGAAGGTAGCCCACCAGGGGTACAGGCTGTTGAACAGCATGGTACGGGCGATGCCCACCGTGGGGCCTTCGGTCAGCGGTTCCCCGGCGCACTCGAACATAATCTCCTCCCGCTGCTGGAAGAGGTCCGGCCGGTCAGAGACCCGAATTTTAGCACTGTATCGCCCGCAGCGGTCTCCGGTAATGTAACGTTCACTGACCTCAAGTCCCGGGCCGGACAGGGTCACGATGTTCAAAGTACAGTTGTTTTCGCAATCCTTGCGCCGACATTGGGAATACCTAACCTTTATTTTCAGGGACTGGATGGCTTCAAATCCGCGAAAGTGATACTTTGCCATTTCCCCTCTTGCCTCCCGATGTAGAGTGCAGCCCCCAGGGCCCCGGTCAGGTGCGGAGTCGGGGGGACAATGATGGGCCGCCCCAGCCAAGTTTCAAAGGCAGCCACCAGGGCCTTATTGAAAGCCGTGGCGCCCTGAAAAACAATATGCTCACCAATTAGACGATGCTCCACTGTTTTCCGCTTGTAGTTTTTGACGCTGGAGATGGCTAAGCCCGCCGCCAAGTCTTCTTTAGAGGCCTGAAACCGCTCCCGGTAGTAGTGAACGTTGGATTCCATGAATACAGTACAGCGGTCGCCCAAATCAATGGGATTCTGGGAGGCCAGGGCCAGGTTCGCAAACTCCTCCTGGAGGTCAATGTCCAGGAATTGAGCAATGCCCTCCAGAAACGAACCCGTCCCCGCCGCGCAGACCGGATTCATGTTGAAGTCCACAATCTCACCGTCCTCCTGGGGGTCGAGGGAGATGTACTTGGAATCCTCGCCGCCAATTTCAAAAATGGTATCCACTGGCGGGTACCAATAATGGCCTCCCAGGGCCTGAGCCACAATCTCATCAATCTCATAGC
>DTZQ01000318.1 GCA_012961305.1 Armatimonadota bacterium
GGCGGCTACGGGTTGGGGACTAAAGGCTCTGAAAACCCGGCTGCAGGAGGCCGTCGAAGCGCGGCAGTGGGAAGTCGAATTGACCCTTCCGGCCGAGGAGGGCAAATTGCTCTCCTACATCGAAGAGAAGGGCCGAGTGCTGCGCCGGGAATACGGTCACGACGCAATACGACTGACGGTACTTCTGAAACCGGAGGACGTGCAACGAGTACAAAAGGCCTTGAAAGGAGAACGATGAAACGCATAACTCTCAGTTGGCTGTGGTGGGGGATACTGGTAGTGATAGGGGACGGCTGGGGGCCAGTTAGGGGCGAAGGGACCCGGCCAGTAGCCGTCTTGGACTTCGCCTGCCCGGACGATGCGGAAGTGGGCAGAGTCGTGGCCCAGCGGCTGCGGGAACAACTGCAAGCGGTTCCCGGCCTGGAGGTGGTGGAAAAGGCCATGGCGGCCCTGGCTGAGCAAGGCTTAACCCCCGCCGAAGTGTGGCAGGAGGTGGCCGTGGTCCTGGGGCGGAGGAATGGCAGTGATAGGTGAACATGAAATATAAAGGTTACGAACTCGATACCTTTCAGGAGGAAGCCCTCCAGGCCATCGAGCGCAAACATACGGTCATTGTCGCTGCGCCCACCGGCGCGGGAAAGACGCTCATTGCTGAATACGCCATTGAGAAATACCTGCAGGAGCAGAGGTGCATCATTTACACCGCGCCCATTAAGGCCCTGAGCAACCAGAAGTTTCGCGACTTTGGGGCGGACTACGGAGATAAGGTTGGCATTGTCACTGGGGATGTGTGCATTAACCCCTCCGCACCGGTGCTGCTGATGACCACTGAGATTTTCCGCAACACCGTCTTCGACGACCCGGAGCGACTGCGGGAAGTAGAATACGTCATTTTCGACGAAATCCACTACCTCAACGATGAGCAGCGAGGGACGGTGTGGGAGGAAAGCATCCTTTTTGCCCCACCCCACATTGATTTTATCTGCCTCAGCGCAACTATTCCCAACTTGGAGGAGTTCGCCGGCTGGATGCAGGAAGTCCGTCCCCATACCGTAGTGGAGGTCATCAACGAAACCCATCGCCCCGTGCCCTTAAAGCACCACCTCTACCTGCGAGGCTATGGGTTGGGAACGTTAAAGGACCTGCGCCGCCTGCACCAACGTTGGGCTCGGCAGTGGAAGAAACATCCCCGCTTCCCCGAGGAGTGGGGGGAGGAAGAGGCGCCGGAGGAGGTGTTGGACCTGCTGACCCACATCGAGAAGAGCGGACAACTGCCCTGCCTCTACTTCTGCTTCAGCCGACGGGCCTGTGAGGAGAAGGCTACTTACCACGGTCGGCGGGAACTGCTCAGTCGGGCAGAGCGGCGGGAAATTCTGGCCCTCTACGACCGATTGAGGGAACGGTTCGGCCTCACTTCCGACCGCAACGCCTGGGAACTGCGCCGGTTGATTGCCCGAGGCGTGGCTTATCACCATGCGGGTATGCTGCCCACCCTGAAGGAAGTAGTGGAGCGCCTCTTCACTTCCGGCCGGCTCAAACTCCTTTTCACCACCGAGACCTTCGCCCTCGGGGTGAACATGCCGGCCTGCTCCGTGGTGTTCGACAGTTTGGAGAAGTTCGACGGATTTGAGTTCCGCTACCTCAAGACCCGCGAGTACCATCAGATGGCCGGACGGGCCGGCCGCCGGGGGATTGACCCCATCGGCTACGTTTACGCTCGGGTAGACCCGCTGCTGGATAAGGTGGAAGAGGTGGAGCGCATCCTCACCGACGAAGTCGAGCCCACCGAAAGTCAGTTCAAACTCAGTTACAGCAGCCTGCTCAGCCTCTATCGGCGCTACGGAGAGGGCCTTTACGAAGTTTGTGTGCGGAGTTTCAATAACTACCAGAATGTACGCCGCCTCCACCAGTTGGAACAGCAATTAGCGGCTCTGGGGCGAAAAAGGGAGCAACTGCCGCCCATTGATTGTTTCCGCAAGGCGCCGGAGAAAATCCACGAATACGCCTCGCTCGTGGAGGAACTGCGCCAGGAGCGGGAGGCTACCCGTGAGGGGCGGCAATTCATCCGCCGTCACTTTCGGGGGAAACGTAAGCGAGCCCTGCGCCAGCGCTTGCTGCAACAATTGAACGCCGGGGCGGCTCAGATTGAACGTCGCCTGACGCAGTTG
Organism: Armatimonadota bacterium; assembly: GCA_012961305.1. GTDB lineage: Bacteria > Armatimonadota > UBA10988 > UBA10988 > DTZQ01 > DTZQ01. Next base: position 2,169 of record DTZQ01000318.1, read on the forward strand.
CCCTGCTTCGGCTGCCCCCGCCTGTCCCAGTGTCTCCAGCGCCAGCGTTTACGCCGTCAACACGCCCGTCAAATGGCCCTGCTACAGCAGGAAATGGACCTGGCCCGCAACTACCAGCGAGAGCAGATTTCCTTGCGCCTACGCCTCCTGCGGGAGTTCGGATATTTAGACCAGAAGGGCCTGACGAGCAAGGGACAGGTCGCAGCCGACATTTACGGCTACGAAATCCAGGTCGCGGAACTGCTGTTCGCCGACTTCTTCCACGAACTCCGGGAGACGGACATTAACATCCTCATGGCTGCGGTGGTGTTCGAGTCCAAGCGCACCGAATCCTACGCCAAAATCCGCCCCAAACGCCTGCGGCGCCTGTTGGACCGGGCCCAGCAGGTCCTCAGCGCGGTGGAAGAATACGAGCGGCAGTTGGGCATTGACCATCAGTTAAAACCTTTAGACCCCAGCCTGACTCTGGCCGTGCAGGCCTGGAGCGAGGGTTGCGCCTTTGAGGACCTGGCCGCCTATACCACCACGCCGGATGGGGATTTGGTCCGGGCCTTTCGGCACACCATTGACCTGCTGCGCCAGTTGCGCCGCACCTTGGAGGGGGATTACCACTTGCAAGACAAAATTACGGCCTGCATTGCCCGACTGAACCGGGACGTGGTGGATGCGGAGCGGCAGTTGCGCATCAGCGAGCGCCTGGCGGAGGAGGAACATGCGGCGACCCGTAGCCCTTGACTTTTGGGGGTAAAAGAGGTAAAATTAAAACACCACCACGATAGGAGGCGGAACCAATGGTACGGACGTATGCTTCGGAGTCAGTCACCGAGGGCCATCCGGACAAGATTTGTGACCAGATTTCGGATGCCGTTTTGGACGATGTTCTGGCCCACAACCAAGGAGAAGCCCGCCATCGAGCGCGGGTGGCCTGTGAGGTGGCAGTCAAAGGGCAGGAGGTGTTCGTTTTCGGTGAGATAACTTCGGAGTACCAGCCGGACTATGAGGCCATTGTCCGCTGCATCCTGCGCGAAATTGGCTACGACCGGGAATCGGGCATTGACCCGAACACCTGCCAGGTCCACCTGTGCGTGACTCAGCAGTCCCCGGAAATCGCACGAGGCACCAGTGAAGAGCACTTGGGAGCCGGCGACCAGGGCATGATGTTCGGTTACGCCACCACCGAGACCCCCGAACTTATGCCCCTGCCCATTATGTTAGCCCACCGACTGGCCCGGCGGCTGGCGCAAGTGCGCAAGGACCACATCCTTCCCTACCTGCGGCCGGACGGCAAGACGCAGGTTACCGTGGAGTACCAGGATGACCGCCCGGTACGGGTGCGGAAAGTGGTCATCGCCCAGCAGCACCAGCCCGGACACGAGGAGCAACTGCCAGCCGACCTTCTGGAGCACGTAATCAAGACGGTTTTGGGCGAGTATTACAGCGAGGAGGTGCGCTGCACCGTCAACGGCACGGGGGCCTTCGTCCTGGGAGGGCCGATGGCCGATGCGGGACTGACGGGAAGGAAAATCATTGTGGACACCTACGGCGGTCTGGGACGGCACGGCGGGGGGGCCTTTTCCGGCAAAGACCCAACCAAGGTGGACCGGTCGGCCAACTACCTGTGTCGTTACGTGGCGAAAAACATTGTGGCCGCGGGGCTGGCGGAGCGGTGCGAGTTTCATTTGGCCTACTGCATTGGCAGGCCCGACCCGGAGGCCATTGGAGTGAACACCTTTGGCACCGCCCGGAGGGGAATAACCGACGAGCAAATCGAGGAATGGGTGCGGAAGGTCTTTCCCTTCCATCCTGCCGACATCATTCGTGAACTTGATTTGCGCCGCCCCATCTACCGCAAGACGGCGGTTTACGGTCATTTTGGGCGGGAAGACCCAGATTTCACCTGGGAGCGCACCGACCGGGTGGCAGCCCTGCGAGAATTGGCCGGCCTGTAGGAGAGAGCCATGGAATACCGCGCTTGGTTTCAATGTTCCGAAGGCTGCGACGAACGTTACCCGCTCAATGAGGTCATTTACTACTGCCAGCGCTGTGGCGCCCTCTTGGACGTCCAGCACGACTTGGAGCCCTTGCGCCACCGGAGCGCCGCCGCTTGGATGCGCCTGTTCGACGAACGGTACATGCGAACCACTTGGCCCTATGGGAGTGGTGTGTGGGGCAAGAAAGAATGGGTGAACCCCCATGTGGACAATGAGAACGTGGTTTCGCTCTACGAAGGGGGTACTAACCTCTTTTGGGCGGAGCGGTTCGGAGCGGAGATTGGAGTGCCGGATTTGTGGGTTAAACAGTGCGGCAACTCCCACACCGCTTCCTTCAAAGACCTGGGCATGACCGTGCTCGTCTCCCAGGTCAAGCAGATGATAGCCGAAGGCAAACCCATTCGGGCCGTGGCCTGCGCCTCCACCGGTGATACTTCGGCTTCCC
>DTZQ01000319.1 GCA_012961305.1 Armatimonadota bacterium
AAACCAACTTAAGCGAGGCGGTATTAAAGTTAACCTTGTCGAATTAATTAGCCAAAACGTCAACGTTTAGGCTGAGCGAGGTAGGCGTGCGGAAAGCACGCTGCAAGGCCGGAAGGGTGTTTTCAGCACCCTTAGGCTGCTCAGCCTGAGGCTTGAGCCTCAGGCTTATTTACCGCCCTCACCGGCCACCTGTACCAAGGCCACCGCCAGGCGCGTGGCCGCCACCAGGTCGGCTATGGCCACGCACTCATGGGTAGAATGGGGGTTCTGTTCGCCACAGGAGACAATGAGGCTGGGCAGGCCCCGCTCATTGAAAATATTGGCATCGCTGCCCCCACCTCCATCCTGCAGGACTGGTTTCACCCCAATCCGTTCACAGGCAGCCCGGGCCAGTTGCACCACTGGCTCCGTAGGGGCCAGGCGGAACTGGCGGTAGGCTTCCTCTTCCTCCCAATCCACTTTGGCCCCATAGCGGTAGGCAGTCTCCTCCAGAGTAAGGCGCATGTGGGATACCTGCCGTTTCAGTTTATCCTCGTCACGACTGCGCGCCTCGCCCAGGATTTCCACTTCGGCCGGCACGATGTTCCGCGCCTGTCCACCGTGAATGACGCCGATGTTGGCTGTGGTCTCCTCGTCAATTCGGCCCAAGCGCATGGCACTGAGGGCGCTGCTGGCCACAACGATAGCGTTGAGGCCCTGTTCCGGGTGAACCCCCGCATGGGCGGCCCGACCGTGCACTACGGCCCGCAGATTGCGGTGGGTCGGTGCGGAGACGGTCAGCGTGCCGATGGGCGTACCGCCGTCGAAGACGAAACCCATTTGCGCTGACAGAGAGGACAGGTCTAAGGCTTTAGCCCCCCGCAGGCCGTTCTCCTCGCAAATGGTGTACACCACGGTGAGGTCACCGTGGGGAAGGTCGTGCTCGCAAACATAGGCCAGAGCCTCTAACACTGCGGTCACGCCCGTTTTATCGTCTCCGCCCAGGATGGTTGTACCGTCGGAACGCACCACCCCTTCCTCCACCTGTATTTTCAAGTCCCCCGTCGGTTGCACGGTGTCCAGATGGGCGTTGAAAAGCAGGGCCGGGGCAGGACAATTGCCCGGCCGGTGGGCGATTAAGTTATTGGCGTTGCTGCCGGCAGTTTTCCCCGCCTCGTCTTCCCATACCTGGAAGCCCAAAGAGGTCAAGCGTGGCTTGAGGTATTCTACTATTTCCCGCTCCTCGCCGGAGCAACTGGGAATACGCAACAGGTCCAGGAAGGTGTGCAGAATGCGTTCCTCGTTCACAGACATAATTTCCCCTCCTGCTATTCGCTCCTCTGCTTTTGCTGACCCAATTTCCTCAGCATTTCCACCTGCTCTGGGGACAGGCGGTCCTTTATCGTAGGTCTCCTGGTGGGGGTTTGGAAAGAACCCGAAAAGGCGCCGGTAAAGTCCGGCTTGGCAATGCCCAGGAAATCCTCCAATTTGGTGTGGATACTTTCCGGCACATTGTAGGTCGGCTCAGCTTGGTCGGGCAGCAATTTGTAAGAACGGTGCTCCTCCACCCATTCCCACACCTTGCGGGGATGCACTACGTAACATTCGCCATCGGACCAGACTACCAGGCAGTAAACATCGTGCTGGATTTGCCACTCAATTTCGCTTTTATTGTAACCCCAGCCTTGTTGGGGTCCCTGAGCGGTCGAAAATGTTACCCCTCGCTGCCGCGAAGAGCGCACATTACGGAAGCGCATGAAGAAGCGGTGGCCCGTCTGCTGGTCTTCGAGGATATAACCGACGCGATGACCTTTCCAGTAGAGGCTGCGCTCTTCCTTATATTCGTCTATTTGCCGCAGACGGTCACCGTAGTAGGTTTCAAGGAATTCGAGGGCTTCGCGGTTGTTCCGCAGCAATTTGCGATTCTCTCCCATGGATTTCTCCTGCCTTACCCCTTTTTTCTAAGCCGCAGGCGAGGACGGGAGGGCTGCTCCCCTCTCACCGGCAGGGGAGGGGGTTCCTTCAGTACAATAGTGTGCACTTCGCCGAAGGCCGCCAGCGACTCAGAGAACTTCTCTGCCTCGCCCACTACCAAAATGGTGGCTTCCGCCGGACGCAGGTACTTTTGGGCCACCCGTAACAGGTCCTCCTTGGTCACCGCAGCCACTTTGTCTGGGTAAGTTATCAGCCAGTTGTCCGGGTAGCCAAAATAGTCCAAAGCCATCTGCTGGGTGGCGATTTTGTGGCTGTTGTCGAAGTCGAACACATAGGAGTTGATGAGGGAGTCCTTGGCCACCCGCAGTTCCTCCTCAGAAACGGGTTCTTCGCGAATTCGCTGGAGGATTTCCAGCATCAGGCGCAGGGCCTTGACCGTGGCCTCGGCCCGCGTCAGGCTGTAGGCGACGAAAAGACCCAAATCGTCCCGCAGGGTGTAAAAAGACCCCACGCTGTAGGCCAACCCTTGGCGGGAGCGCACCTCGCGCATGAGCCGAGAGGTCAAGCCGCTGCCGCCCAGGATGAAGTTGAGCACCTCAAAGGGAATGCGGTCGGGACTATGGCGGGTGATGCCCAAATGCCCTACGAAGATGGTGCTCTGGTTAACTCCCTTGGCCACGCAGTTGACTGTTCTCTCGTAGCGCTCGCTGACGGGAGGGAGGGCAGGGAACTCAATTTCCGCCGGCTCCCAGCCGGCGAAAACCCGCTGGAGGCGGGCAATGAGGTCCTCCCGTTGAAAATCCCCGCTGGCGGCCAGCCAGAGGTTGTTGGGATGGTAATAGCGCCGATGGAAATCCAATAAATCCTCGCGGGTGACGTTGAGCACGGTTTCGACTTCTTCGTAGCGGCCATAGGGGTGGGTGCGCCCATAGAGGAGGGCGGCGAACTCGCGCATGGCTATTTGGGTGGGATTGTCATTGCGGCGGCGAATCTCCTCAATCATCTGCTGCTGTTTGAGGCGAATTTTGTCCTCCCGAAAGGCCGGGTGCATCAGGACATCGGCGAAAATTTCCAGCCCTGTGTCCAGGTCCTCCTTCAGTACCGACAGGGTAGCCGTGGCGTACTCGCGGCTGACCCTGGTCTCCACCGAAGCGGCAATGTATTCCAAAGTTTCGTTGATTTCCTCCGGCGTG
>DTZQ01000320.1 GCA_012961305.1 Armatimonadota bacterium
TACGCGGTGTGGGCCTATTTGCCCTACGGACGGGGAGAGGTTCTGTTTTACAGCGTTAACATTAACCGCACCGAGGCCGAGGGCCCGCGGTTCCACCGGGACTTGGAGCGCTGGATGCACACTCGACCGGAGCCACAGTAGGGCTGAGGGAGGGCGAACCATGTTCATTTTAGCGCTGGCCATTTCCGCTGTGGGAGGAGCACCATTTCCGCTGGTGAAAGAGGGGGTGCCCCAGGCAACCATCGTCGTCCCCGCACAGGCTACGGCGGCGGAGCGGAACGCGGCCCAGGAACTGCAAACTTACCTGCGAAAGATAACCGGTGCCACCTTGCCTTTGCTCAGCGAAGGGACCTCCGACGGCGCTGACAGCCCTGAAGGGCCTGACTCCACAGTTCACGTTGGGGGGACGGATTTGGTGCGCCGGCTGGACTTGGGCTGGGAGCGTTTAGACCCCGACGGGTTCGTGCTGAAACCCGTCGGTTCCGCCTTGGTCCTCTGCGGAGCGCGGGACTATTCCACCGAGTTTGCCGTCTATCATTTCCTGCAAACGGTGGGCGGAGTGCGCTGGTTCATGCCCACGGAACTGGGCGAGGTAGTGCCTCATCGCCCGACCTTCCTGGTACCACCTTTGGACGAGGTGCAGGAACCCGACTTCAAATCGCGGCTGTACAGCGGATTACGTCCCTCCATCGGGCCGCTGTGGGCCAAGCGGAATAAGATGCGGGGCAGGTATCGGTTCCACCACAACCTGTTGCGCGTCCTGCCGCCCAGTCGCTTCGGAGCCGACCATCCGGAATATTTCCCGCTGGTCAATGGGCAGCGGCGGGTGCCCTCGAGCGACAACGACCATGCCTGGCAGCCGTGCATGAGCCATCCCGAAGTGGTCCAAATCGCCGCCCAGGCTGCCCGCAATTTTTTCGCCGCCCATCCTGAAGAGGTCAGTTTTTCCCTGGGCATCAACGATTCCAACGTCTACTGCCAATGCGCCCGCTGTCAGGCCCTGGACGTGCCGGGCGCAACCTTCAGGGACCGGCCTAATAAGTCCGACCGGGTGTTCTCCTTTATGAACGCCGTGGCCGAGGAACTGATGCGGACCCACCCGGACAAGTATTTGGGCTGCTTGGCCTACAGTTGGTGCGAGGCGGTACCCACGCGGGTGCGGATACATCCGCACATCATTCCCTACCTCACCAACGACCGTGCCCAATGGCGCGACCCGGATTTCCAGGCTGAAGATAAGGCCCTGCTGCGGGCCTGGGCGCGGGCTGTGCCCACCTTTGCCATTTACGACTACTACTACGGTTCCGGCTACGTCACTCCCCGCGTGCACACCCAGACCATTGTGGAGAGTCTGCGTTTCTGCCGGGCCGTCGGAGTGTCCGGATTTTACGCGGAACTCTATCCCAATTGGGGTCTGGACGGGCCCAAAGCCTGGCTGACCGCCCAGTTGCTTTGGGCGGTGGAACAAGACCCCCAAGCCCTGTTGGACGACTATTACCGCCGCTTTTTCGGCCCGGCTGCCGGACCCATGCGGCGTTTTTACACCCGTTGTGAAGAGGCCTGGATGAACCAGCCGGGCAAAGCCCATTGGTTCAAGGGCTTCTTCGATGCCCGGCAGTTGGAAGCCTTCCCGCCGGAACTGGTGGCGGAACTGTCCAGCCATTTGCGCCAGGCGGCTCGGTTGGCCGCAGACGAGGAAAGGGTGCGCCGCCGGGTGAAGTTCGTGCAGACGGCCTTCGGGTACACGGAACGGTTCGCCGATTTGTATTGGGCCAGCAAACGGCTGCTGGAGATGGCAGTGCGCAGCCGGGCCTCCTGGCGCGAGGCTCTGCGGTGGGCGGAACGGACGCTGCGGGCGAAGGAGCGGCTCGACCGCTATTACGCAGAGGTCATCGAACCCGACCCCCTGCAAAAACCGCGCATTCCCTTCTTCGAGCGGGCCCGGTGGGACCCGACCTCCTCCGTGGTGGGGGTGCTGACCAAAGCCGTGGACTGGGCCCTGGCCCACGGGGAAGGAGAGGCGGTCAGGGCGGATTTGCGCCGTTGGGCAGCCCAACCGCGTTCTCCGCTGGCAGAAACGGTACAGGCTTTCCTGAAATTGCTGGAACGGCAGGAGGAGTTGAAAAACCTGCTGTCTAACCCCGGTTTCGAGGCGGTGAGTGGCCCAGTAGGCGGGGGGGAAGGCGTGGATTGGGAAAGCACGGGCACTCCGCCGGGTTGGTCCCGCTGGCAGCGGCCGGGGACGGAGGCGACCTTCCACTGGGACGATACGGTGGCCCATGGCGGACGGCGGTCGGTGAAGATTCAGGGAAGTATCGCTGCCTGTTATGTGACCCAGGTGCCAGTGGAGCCGGGCGAGCGATACTATTGCTCCGTATATGCCCGCCGCAGCCGGCCGCGGGAGTCCGAGGTTAAACTCTTAGTGCAGTGGAAGGATGCCGCTGGCCAGTGGTTTTCGGCCCCTGCTCAGGTCAGTCCCCTGCCTGCCGATGCGGTGGAGGAGTGGGAACATTTGGGCGTGCTGTTCACCGTCCCCGAGGGGGCAGCCTTTGCCGTAGTGACCCTGGTTGCCTATGGATTGGAATCCGACGAGGCAGTTTGGTTTGACGACGCCCAGTTGGTGCACCTGCCGGAGTGACAGGTGGACGGGTGTTAGACCAATTTCAAGTAACTACTCAGCCGCTACGGCTGTATTAAATTCGAGTGTAACTACTCAACCGGTTCAACACGATTGACCGGAATGAAAATA
>DTZQ01000321.1 GCA_012961305.1 Armatimonadota bacterium
CACCGACTTGGTAACCGGAGCCCAAGGTTTCAATCTGGGGTAGGTCTAACGGCGAATTTAACCTTGTCGAGTTACTCATTCAAGGCGAAAAGTTCCTCCTTGACTTCCCCCATTTCCTCTTCGATGGCCCGCATCCGCTGGGCTACCTCCTGCGCATCAACGCTGGCGGTATCATCTAAGGCCACCTGGGTCAGGACGAGGTGGGCCAGGGAGCGGTCGAAACTGTACACGATTTGTTCCAATTGGTGGCATCGTTCCGCGAACTTGCGCCGTAGGGTTCGCCGGTCCTCCTCCGGCAGGCGAAAGCCGTGCTGTTCCAGAGTTTGCTGAAGGCGCCGGGTGCTGGCCGTTAGGTCCAGAAAAAGCAGGACATTCTCCTTTGCCTCGGTCAAATATCGCCGCAAGGTGAAGGCAAACTCGTTTCGTTCGCGGGCCACGGCAGCCTGCATCTCCAAATATACGGTGAGCACTCCCTCCACCTGCCGGGCTAATACCTCGGGCAGGGCTCCCAATTGCCCACACCGTTCCCAGATGCTCAGGTCCAGGGGCAGGAGTTGCCCCAGACGATACCGCAAAATCACCTCCCGTAAGTGACGGTGCAGCCAGGGAACGGTGAGGAAACTGACTATGGCTAACACCGCGAACAGCCCCAGCCAGGCCGCATGGGACAGCGACGAACCGATGCTGGGGGAGAGCATTAGCAGTACTAAGGCCACTATTCCCGCTCCGCCTAAGATGAAGTTCCGGGCGGCCCGGTCGGCTAAACTCCACTGGGCGCGAAACTGCCGCTGCAATTGGTACAACCTGACCTTCATGGCCCTTCCTCCCGCGGGTCCCAGTAGGTATCAGGGTGCTGCCATTGGGGGGCGAAGGGAAACTGCTCTACCCAAAAGGACGAAGTTCTGCTTTCCACCCACAGCGAAGGGCCTGGTCCCCACTCACCCCAACATTGTTCCAGATGCAACCTGCTCTGCCAATATAGGGAGTGGTGGCAATTGTGGTGCCATATTTCTACTGAGGGTATGACAACTTGCGGGCGCAGGGCAGTAGCCTGGTGCCATTTCCACCAACTTGCCCCTAACGCAAGGAGAAAAATCGCTGCCACCGCCCATCGCAAACCCCGCTCTGAGCCACGTTTGCGGAACATGTTCGTCCTCCTTCCCCATTCTGGAATGCAGAAGCCATGTTCCTGCACTCCAAGGCTAACCTCCCGTCGTTCCCCCGGTCCAGCGACGATAATCCTCCCAGGTGTTCAGGTTGCGGAACGAGGTCAACTCTGGGTCTAACCGCCGCAGTTCCGCTTCGTCCACTTGTCTCACTCGCACCTGGTCCAACAAAGCCCTCAGCGCCAATTTTCGCTGCGCCAGCAATTCCTCGGCCACTTTCGCACAGGTACGCGCATAGAGGGCTGGCAATGGCTGCCAACTTCCGTTCACGTAGGGTACTACCGCCTCATACCCGGCGGCCAAAGTAGCCAGATAAGCGACCAACTCCGGGTTGAAAAAGGGCAAGTCGCAGGCGGTGACTGCGCAGTACTCCGTCTCTGCCGCCTGCAACCCTGCCCACAGGCCTCCAAGGGGGCCGCTGTCCGGTGGTTCGTCCTTCACGGCAGGCACTCCTGCTGCGGCCGCTACTTCGGCGAAGGGGGTAACTACCAATACCCTTTCGCACACCGTCTGCAACCGCCGCGCTATCAAGCGCACCAAAGGTTCCCCCTCCCACTCCAGAAGGGCTTTGTTTTTCCCCAGACGGCAGCCTTGGCCCCCTGCCAGCACCAACCCGGTCAGGGGTGGTGGAAACGGCAGCATTTGCCTAAGTTCCGCCGCTGGCCGGCCTAAGACTGTACTTTTCACCATAGTTTGCTGCTTGTCCCAAACGAACCGAAAGGTATTCTCAGTTCCCTCCATAAGCCTCTTATAGGGGCACAGTTTCGGCCTCCCTGTTGATTTGACGAGCACGAAGCCAGGCTTCTATGATGGCAAACAAGTAAGTCACGGCCAGCAATACCAGGCTCCCATAGAACAGGAACTTGCCTCCTGGCCCTTGTTGGTTGAGGTAATGGCCGAGAATGGCTCCTAACTTCGCTTGCCCTGGCGGGCGCATTTCCAAGGCCCGCACGTACACGCTGGCTAAGTAATTAAGCAACAATAGCACCAAGGCCAGAATGCCCAATCCTTTGGCGAAGTCGAGGTTATACAACTGTCCACAGCCGGGTAAAAGCAAGGAATAGAGACAGGAAAGGACGGGCTTACGGGTCAGAGGTTTCAACAGTGGTGCTGTTGTCCCCTCCCCTGCGAGTCGTTGGTAGCGCAATTCAGCCCGGGCCAGTTCCAGGCTCAAGCGAGCAATTTTCTCCTCTACGCTGGCCCGGTCAGGGGCCAGTTCCTGGGCCTGTCGGTAGGTCTCTAATGCCTGACTCAACTGGCCCGCCTGCTCCAGCAGGTCACCGTACAGTTCGTGCAGGGCAGGGTCTTGAGGGCTCAAAGCCAGCGCTGCCTGGCAATGAGCCAGAGCCTCTGCTACTTCTCCCCGCAGCCGAGCCACGTTGGCGGCGGAGAGAAGCCGGTCAATTTCTGCCTGGCGGCGAGCGTCGCGCTCCTCGGCCATGATTTCCGTCCTGCAATTCAGTCCTGCCCCAAACGAAAATCGAACTTCGATTTTCTTGCGACAGGCCCTAAGCGATGAGCCATCCGCCATAAGCCAACTGAGGGCCGATGGCTGAACGTTTGCCTGGGATATAGTGTACCACAACTGAGCGAGGATGGCAAGAGTGGAAGGGGGGAGAGAGAAAGAAGTTAAAAAATTGTGAAGGTTTCTTTGAAAAAACCTTACAAAATGTGGTATATAGGATTTGTTAAATCCAAAAAGAAGGGTAGGGAGTCCAGGTGCGGAGCCAGAGGTTTTTGTTTGGCGCCTTAAGTGGGTGGGTCTGGGTGATGACATCCACACCCCTCTGGGCGCAGATTGGCAGTGAACTGCAAGCCGTCTCCTTGGTCCAGACCAGCGGTGTACGGCTAATGAGCATGGGTGGGGTGGGCGTCTCTATTGCCGACCCGACCAATGTTCGCAATTTGGCCGTGCTGCCTCGGGCAGTTTCCCCGTGGGGAAAGGGGCGGGGGGAATTGCTGGTCGGTACGGGGGGCGTAGTAGCCCGCGCCGGGGGGGTTGATTTCACCGTTAAGGCCCTCAGTTTTAAGGCGTGGAGTCCCCAGCAACAGGTGTTTGTTCTCCGCTTTGAACGACTGCATACGGGCCCCTTCGATTTTACTCCCCCCGACGACCCCAGCACTCACTTCCGCCGCCGCGACCGGTTGAATACCTTCCTCCTGGGGTATGCCCGACCGGTAGGCCCGGCAACAGCGATAGGGGTGGGTTTAGTCGCCCCGGTGTCCAAAACGGAGTTGTTATTACCCTCAGGCACCTTGGCAGGGATAATTCAGAGTTCGGCCAAGCCGGGGTGGGAACTGGGAGCGTTCCACCAGTTCAGCCCGGCCTGGCAGGTAGGAGCGGCGTTCTCCTGGCGCACGTTGGAGGAACGGATTAGCGTGGGGGGCGCCGAACCCACGACCAATCGCTATCGTGGCTTCCTTTTTCGGATAGGTGCCAGTTGCCAGGTCTCAAAGCGATGGTTGGTGGCCCTGGAGTGGGGAGGGTTGACCCTCAAAGACCGCCAGACAGGGGAAACCAAGCGGGATGACCGGTTCTACTACGGTCTGGAGTACGCGGTACGACCAGATTTGCGGCTGCGGGCCGGGTCCTTTGGGGGGTCCTTGGCGTTAGGCTGGGGCTACGAGTGGGGAACCTGGCGATTGGACTATGGATATGTGAAAGACGTCAACAAGGAGGCCCGGGCCCGCTTGACCGGCGAGCCGGAGGAGGGTTCGCAAACTCATTTCCTCTCGCTTTCGCACCGGCTTTAGGGTTGACAACTGTTCAACAATGAGGC
>DTZQ01000322.1 GCA_012961305.1 Armatimonadota bacterium
ACCAGTTCCTCGAAGGCCCGCCGGTCGCCACGTCCACACCTCTCAAGCAGGTCCGCGTCGGGACTTTCCCTGCGGCTATTCTTTTGAGATACTGCTCCCGTCATGAGTACAGACGAATTACGGGGATGGTAGGTTTCACCTGGTTCTGGAGTGCGAAAGCCCTGCTTTCGTCTCGAACCGGATACCTCTTTGGACGTCAGAAGATAGGTGTGGTTCAAAATGAGTTGGCCTTTCCCTCAACGGTTCTTCAAATGCTCCATCTCGAACAGAATTTGGGGCATGGCGCGGATTTGCTGGGAAAGGCTCTTGCCAAAGGAACCGATGTTGCCCGCCAGCGCAGCCATTCCTTGTTCCAACACCTGGCGCAATCGGGGGTCGTGGGTGTGCCGGTAAGCATAGCCCATACCCTCAAACAGCAGGCCGTTGGACCAGTAGCCCGCTGAGGTGTTGGGACAAGAAGTGTAGCGGAACCCGCTGACCTGCGGCACCCACATGTCGTCAATCATGAAGTGCGAGGCGGCGATAATGCTGCGCAACACCCGCTCGTCTCCGGTGATTTCGTGGTACATTTTCAACCCGCTGAGCAGCACGCCCACCATGAAACCTGCATTTCCCCGGTGGCGGGGCAGGTCGCGGCAGTGGCCGGGCATCAACTGTCTCCTCCAGCCGCCGTCGGGCGTCTGCCGCTCCAGTACGCGCTCGACAATAATCCGCGCCCCATTGAGGTAGAAAGGGTCATTAGTGGCCCGATAGACCGCTAAGGTCAAAATCAGATGCCAGCCGGGAACGCGGCAATTGGTAAAGTCGTAGTTAATGGTCCCATCCGTGTCGTAGCGGTCAGCGATGCGCAAGGCCGTTTCCAGCGAGCGCCGGTCGCCCGTGAGGAAGTAGTGCTCCAAGTGCCCCTCGCACCAAGTATGGGACACGCTGAAATGGCCGCCGGGAATGCCTTGGCCCTCCACGGGGCTTTGGGGGTAGTAGTTGCCCGTGTGCCCAATGCAGTGGAGATAAACGTAGCCTGCCTGAGGACCGTAGTGCACCGTGTCCACGTCCCGGTTGTGCAACTCCGCTTCCTCCCCCACCCGGAAAAATCGCCACTCCCCGCTGCGCACGAACTGCAGGAAGAAAGCGTGCTGAGTGTCGTACTCGATGTTTCCCCAGTTGATGCGCCGCTCGCCCCACCAGTCGCCGAAGTTCAACATCCCGTATTCGTGGTTCTGCTCCCGATTCCGCAGGTAGCCCTCTAAGGCCCTGTGGACCGCTTCCTCGTACTGGGGGTAGGCAGTTTGGGCCGCCGTAGCAATGTCCCCGAAAACCTTGGAGTCGGCATACCACTGCGGCGGCGCTGCCGCAAACCCTAATCCCGGGAGAGTCAGGTCAGCACCACCGCCCGACCCCCCTCTTTCCCTGTCCCCTTGTCCGTAGTTACCTCCCTCCAGCCTCACCCATATCTCGTGGGTTTTGGTCACGCCCCGGCGCAATTTGTAAAGGCCCCCTTTGAGGTAGTAGTAGAGGCGGTATTCCGGTTCCTCCCGCGCCTCGTACTGGTCCGGGGCCAAGGGAGGGCACAGGGCCACTTCCAAGCCCTCGGACCGCACGGCCAAGGCTTTGGGATACAACTGCCAGAAGTCCCGCACCGCGACGGTTGCTCCCTGCCCGTCCACGCCGAGGCGCATCCAGCCGGGAGCACGTTCGCCCCGCGCCTGCTTTTCGCCGTTGACCAGAAACTCGTAACCGTCGTCGTACATCTGCCGCAGTTCGACCTCCATGTGGGGAGCCAACTGCCCCTGGTACACGGTCCCCGCGCCGCCAAAAGCGTACTCCAAAGGTTTAGGAGGCACGCCCGAGAGAGTCGCCGACGGGCGAAGCAGGGGCAGGCGCAGGAAAAGGCCGCGAATGCTGGTGAAATCGGCTTCCACACGGCTGTTGCCGAAAGTGTGCTGTACCCGGAAAAAGGACTGGCCGGCGTAGGCGTGCAGGCGTACTTCGTAGGCAAAGAGGTCCCGTCCGTCGTCCGCCCGGTGCGTACCGCGCAGGTGAACTACCGCCCGCAAAGGCCCGGCTTCCTCTACCGTTATCTCACAAGGGGCAGCCATACTGCGGTATTCCGTCCCATCTTCGCCGATGAGCACACTCCCCGCCGGTTTGGTCGGGTCAGTCACCCGCTGGAAGTTCCCGTCTCCGCGCAGGTCTAACCGCAGGTCATCAAACAGTGCTCCTCGCTCGCGGTCTAAGACGATTTGCAGCGGCCCTGTGGTGATGGTCACCCTCTGCCCATCGTCCTCCACTTGCAAAGGCGTCTCAAAGGGGGCCCGCCGCACCGCCGTACCGTATTCCAAAGTGTAGGTGGGAGGATGGGGTGAGGTCACGTTCCGCTTCCCCTGAAAGTCCACCAGGAGCCACTTGATGCTGCCCTCGGGCCAGCGGGCCAGGACCTTGGTTTGCAGGGGCACTTCCTGTCCCGCTGCGTCTAACAGGCGCACGTGTCCCTCCGAACCCAACGCCCCAAGCGGGAAGGGCACCCCGGAAGTAACGGGAAAGCCCGTCGCTGGCAGGTTCTCGACGTTCAGCAGGTGCAGGGGAACGGTAGCCCGTTCCACTTTCCCCCCCGGCGGCGGCACTGGAGCCGTGGAGAAGGTCGCGTCCGGCGTGCTCACCGTCTCCCCCTCGTCGGTTTGGGCCCGCACGCGGTAGTGATAGGTGCGGTTGGGTTCCAAATCGGTCAGGAATATCCGATGGTTGTTCACCGGTCGCGTTTCCGCAGCCACCTGGCCATACTCCGCGGTCAGGCCGTACTCCACCTTGGCCGCCACGTCCCAATTGGTGATGAAAGTCACCGCCGCCCGCAGTTTTGTCCCTGCGGCGAGGTGGTCCCGCGTCCCCTGGACTTGCGCTTCGGCGTAGGCGATTTCGTATTTCCTCTGCCGAGGCGCGGGTTTCTCCTTGAGCAGCAACAAATCCTCGGTACGGTAAGTGCCCTCCGGCCGCAAAGTGCGCAATTCCAAGGTTTCGCCCCCTTGGAAGGTCACCGGTTCGCGGAGGGTGAACACATAAGTGCGATTGTCGTCGCGGTTGGCAACGATGACGGCCTTTTTCTCGCCGTTGAGGGAGAGACGGTAAATTTCCGTGCCCCTTCCATCGTAGAGCAGTACTGCGGGGTAGTAGGAGCCGGCGACGGGCACCGTGACCTTAATTGTGCCCTCCGCCTCCGTACGCCGAACGGAGGGCTGTTTGTATTCCGTGAACAAGTCGTAAATGAAACCCTGCAGTTGACAAGGGCCCTGTTCTGGGTCCAGAGGGATGACCACGTTGTCCGGGTTCTCCCGCAGTTGCAAGGTCAGAGGAAAGCCCCAGGTCACGTCCACGCCTTGGCTTTCCGTCAGTTCAGAGTCGAGCATGATTTTCCTCCTTTTCGATTCGCCCGGCCCGCGCACTTCGAACCAGGGGGTAGAGTCCACGTAAACGTGGGGCTGGTGCGTTTCTGAGAGCACCATCATGCGGAATATGGCCTGACCCTCCTCCTGCCTCAAGGTCCGGTCGGCGCAGATGAACACCCGGCGTCCGGCAATCACCACCCGCACGCCGCCGAGGGGCGATTGTACCCCTTCCGGGCTGAACTGGGTCCCGCTGGGCACCCGGTTAATACAGGTGAGCATGTACTCCGTGCCCGTGCCATTCTGGCGGCCAGTCTGCGGGTTGTGGTCGGCGTCCAGGTAAATGTGCAGCACGGCATTGTCCGCCTCGTAGTCCGCGGCGAATTCCACTACCCACAGGTAGCGGTCTTCGGCCACGTTGCCGAAGTAAATGCGGGTGAGGTCGTGGTCGGCACGGTAATTGTCAGTGCTGACGGTTCGGTCGCCAGCGGCCCGGGAGAGGTCGTCAAAAACGAGCGTCCAGGTTTCAGGCCCCTGAGGGTCGGTGCCTAAGAGGGCCTCCTGCTCGTCGCTCAGGCCATCTCCATCAGCGTCTGGAGGAGCAGGAGCCGAAAGACAACAGATGGCCATTAGCAGAGGCAAACCCCAAGCGAACAAGAGACGGCAACGACACATTCGCCCCATGATAATTCTCCCTTTTGCCCAATTAAGTAGCCCCCAAAGGTTTTTGATTGGTTTACTGCGTCTGAGCGCACCCTCGAGACACACAGGCAACTGGACAGTTGCACGATGCAGGATGCACGATGTAGTTATCCTGTATCCGGCATCCTGTATCCCGCATCAAGGTAGGAGGGATAGTGATGCCCAACTGCCTAATTGCCCAATTTCGAGATTGGTTGAGCGTTTCCTGCCCTGAGGGAAGAATTCGCGAAAGGAATTTGCCGCGGATGGGGCGAACATCGGTAGAGGGACTGGCATATGTTGAGATGCATGGCGCAGGAGGAGGAAACACGCATGGAATATCGCACCCTTGGCCGAACGGGACTGCGCGTATCGGAGATGGGTTTCGGCGGCTGGGCCATTGGCGGCGGATTTTGCATTGCCGGCAAAGGCATTGGTTACGGGCCTACAGACGATGCCACCTCTAAGCGCGCCTTGGAACGGGCCGCCGCGGGAAGTCATCCAAAGTGACGAGGTGTGGGAGGTACTGGCGGAGTTGGCCCTGCGCTTCGTGCTCAGCCAAGCGGCGGTAGCCACTACCATTCCTGGGGTTGACACTCTCCCCGATGAATTCGTGGGAGATTCTCGTTTCATCGAGGGATGCTTGCCGT
>DTZQ01000323.1 GCA_012961305.1 Armatimonadota bacterium
CCCCGCCAAGTACTCCAACTTTTTCCACAGGGCAGTTAGGCGTTCGGGCACGCCAGGAGCTCCGCGGGATAAATCGGCAGTTAAACTATCAAAATCGGCTTGGAGACTCTCCCACTCGACCTCCACTTGGCGATTGCACTCGGCGGCTGCCGCCAGTTCGCGCTGGGCAGCCCCCAGTTCAGCCTTCGCTTTCGAGCGGGCCAAGTGCAGCCATTCGGCGCGAGCGCGTCCTACATGTCCCTGGGCCTCTAACACGTGAGTGGCCAGGTGTAAGCGAGAGAGATGTCGCTCTGCGACTTGCAAGCGGCTTCGTACCGCCTCTGGACGTTTCTCGGCCAGACCCTGTTCCAGCAATCGCAGCACGTCCTGTAGGGCGGCGGTAACTTCACGCTGGATTGCTTCTAAGGGCGTTAGAGTCAACAGGGCCTCGGCTTTGGCCAACTCAATTTGGGCTTTGGCGGCCTCTTCCCGCTGGGCGTAATCGCGGGCTCTCTCCAGCACCAATTCCAAAGGCTCTACCAAAGCACTGTAGAGGGCTACATTTTCGCGCTGTTGCACGGCTTCGTCAATGGCCGCGCGGGCCGCTACGAAATCGGCGACGGTGAGGGCCTTTTGGGCTTGCGCCACTGCAGCCTGGGCGGCCCCATTGGGCAGCAAGGGATGGAGGTCGCTCAACTGGGTCAGCAAACGGTGCACCTGCGCGGTGAGGGTCCTCTTCTCGCCCTGCGCCAGATGCTCCAGAGCCTCAGCCAACTCGCGCTGGTATTCGGTTAACCGCTGCCGACATTCCTCGGCCGCGTCCAAAAACTCCGGCGGTTGAGGTGGTTCCTCACTCATCAAGCCCGAACCCACACAGGGCGGCAGAGGAACCTCTGGGGGAGGAGAAGCAGAACGGCATCCTCCCGCGATTATGATTAGTATCCCGCTGCTGAGCCAAAGTTTGTTCGGCATGGGTAAAAAATCCTCCGTAGACGTTCAGCGGTCAATTGGCTTATGGCTTATCGGTGAGTAGGGCATCAATAATCATTAGGTCAATAGGTCAATTGACCCATTGACGATTTTTCCAGGCCAAGGGCTGAGCGCTTACCAGTATAGCAGTTTCTTCGCTTTTTGTCAACGTGGTTGGTCAAGCAAAGTGGTCAAATCCCGCTTCTAACGGCTGCTCCCGGCCGTCCTCCTCTACTAACCGCACGCCTTCCGCCGAAGGAGTAATCCTGCCTATCACGGCAACTTCCACGCCGACGGCTTCTGCAGCAGCCCTGATTTCGGCGACTGCTTCCCCCGGACAGGTGAACAGCAGTTGATAGTCCTCCCCTCCGTGCAGGGCCCAGGCAAGTGGGTCTTGGCCCACCGCCTTGGCAACCGTCCGACAGACGGGAGAAAGGGGTATCTGAGCCGCTTTTACCCGTGCACCCACCTGGCTTTCGGTGCACAGGTGCCCCAGGTCACCCGCCAACCCGTCGCTCACGTCAATCATGGCCGTTACTTTTCCCGTGCGGGCTATGGCCTGAGCCGCGGCCAAAGGGGGGGTCGGGCGGTGGTGGGTTCGCCGTACTGCCTCGGCTGCTGGAGGCGGTACTTCTTCCGCCCCGTGCTGCAAGAGGTACAGGCCAGCCGCTGCGTCGCCCAGAGTGCCCGTCACCAACAGAACCTCCCCCGGCTGGGCTCCAGAGCGCAAAGTCAAGGCAGAGGGAGCCACTTCGCCCAACAGGGCCAGGTTGAGCACCAACCGCTCGCTCCGCACTACATCACCCCCCACAATGGTCACGCCATAAGTTTCCCCGCTGCCCAGCAGACCTTCGTACAGCCCATCCACCAACCTTACTGGGGTGTCCGCCGGGGCCCCCAGGGAGACGACGGCGAAAGTAGGCTGTCCACCCATCGCGCCGATGTCGCTGACGTTCACAGCCAGGGCCTTCCAGCCCAAGTCCTCTGGCGTTGTCCAGTCCAACTGGAAATGCTGTCCCTCGACCAGCAGGTCAGTGGTGAACAGCAGCAGACGGCCCTCCCGCCAACGCAGCACCGCGGCATCGTCTCCGAGGCCCTGCACCACCTCGAAGCAGTCGCTCATCAGACGCGAGCGCAGCCGCGCAATCAGCCCCAATTCGCCCAAGTCAGAGAGGTTCATATCTCAGCCTGCCACCACGATACAACCACCTCCCTGCCACCGCGATGCAGCCGCCCCTGGCCACC
>DTZQ01000324.1 GCA_012961305.1 Armatimonadota bacterium
GTCGAACGGAAACCCCGTCCTTGCTCTGTCAGAACTTACGCCGTTGGTTCAGTGTTCCCCCCGGTAGCCCCTTTCCCCGGCCACCGCCCGATAGCAGTAGGTCATCTTCTGGATGGGCTTCTCGCCTTCAACCCCAAGAGGCGCCCTTTCGGCCATCGTTGAGCGGTTCATGGCGATCCCTTTAATCCCTCCGCTGCACTACTAAGCCCTCAAAGTCGAACTTGAAGGGAACAACCGCTCCCTCCAATTGGCGCAACACACTGGCGACTTTCCGGCGTTTTTCCTTCGGGGTGAGGAACAGCAGACAGCCTCCTCCTCCGGCTCCGCAGGCCTTGCCCCCTATGGCTCCCACCCGAAAGGCCACCTCGAAAATGTTCTCTATCTGTTCGTTGGTGATGCTTTCGTGGAGGGCCTTCTGACATTCCCAGTTCTCACTCAGAAGGCAGCCAAACCGCTCTAAATCGCGGGACTTCAGGGCCTCTACCATCTCAAAGGCAATCTCCCGCATCCGCACCAAGGCCGACCGGTTGGTTCCCGCCTGGTAGTTGCCCCACACGTGCTCGTGGAGTCGGGAGGACAGACGGGTGGCGCCGGTGTCGAAAAGGATGAGGCTGTCCTCCAATTCCTGGACGAAATCCTCCTCCAATTCTACCGGCTGTATGTCCACGCTCCCGTCCTGATGGAAGAGGAATAAGTTAATGCCCCCGAAAACCGCCGCGTACTGGTCCTGCTTGCCGCCGATGATGCCCAACTCCCGCTCAATGCGGTGGGACTTTTCGGCCAGAAGTTGTCGCGCCTTCGGGGAACTGACATCTTGATTGATGCCCCTGATTAGACCCAGCCAGAGGGCGTTTAACGCGGCCGAAGTCCCTAAGCCAGAGGAAGGAATGCCAGCCTCGTAGGAGACCCAGGTCCCTCGAACCAAGCGTTCTCTAATCCCCCCGGAGGGTCCACTTACGGTGATTTCCGGCGCTTCCAAGAGGCTGTTGCCCGTGTCCAGGGCGCCGGTGACGTAGGCAGGACGCAAGCGACCTAAGGCATCATAAAGCATGGGAATTATGGCCGCATTCAGCGTCGCACCTCCCTCTGGCTCGTTTTCGTAAAACTCCGGCGTGTCGGTCCAGGGCCCCCCGAAATCAATCCGCACCGGTATCCTGGCCTCAACCTTCATCGTTTACCTCCTCTCTCCCCTTTGCTTAGGGGTAAGTATTAACATTGTCAAGATAAGCGAGAGGCCAGCGGTAAAAATGCCTACACCAATCCGCGGGCCTCCAGTTCCCCCACCGCCTGCTCAAAACGGTCTTCGGCGGTCTGGGTACGCACCCATTCCACCAAGTCAACCACGCCCTCCTCGAAGCGCACTTGGGGAGTGAATCCCAATCGCTCCTGAATTTTGGAGAGGTCCGCGTAGCAGTGGCGAATGTCTCCGGCCCGGAAGCGGTAGACCACCTGCGGTTCCAAGTCTGAATTCAGGCAGGCACACAGCAACCGCGCTAAATCCAGAATGCTCAACGCCCGACCGGTGCCCACGTTAAAGGCTTCGTAATTGGCCTCGTCTTTCTCCAAAGCCAACAAATTGGCTTGCACCACGTCTCGCACGTGGATGAAATCGCGGGTCTGGAGGCCATCTTCGTAGATGATGGGCGGATGGCCGTTAAGCAGGCGGGAGGCGAAAATGGCCGCGGCGCCGGTGTAGGGATTGCTGAGGGCCTGCCGGGGGCCGTACACGTTGAAATAGCGCAAAGCGACGGTGGGGATTTGATAGGCCCGCCCCACGCTCAGGGCCAGTTCCTCCGTGTCCCGTTTGCCGATGGCGTAGGGCGAGGTTGGGTACAGAGGCTTCTCTTCGTCCGTCGGCCGGGGTCTCACCACGGCCCGGCAAAAGGGACATCGCTGTTCCCAAACTGACCCCTCTCCAATCCTCCTATCTTCTCTCTGCTTCACCTCCCCCAGCCACGGCCTGGTCCGGGGGTAAACTACTCCGCAGCGGGCACATTCGTATTTTCCCTCCCCGTAGATGGACATGGAAGAGGCTACGATGAGTTTACGCAAATCCCGACCGTGGTTGACGATGGTCTCCAGCAGAATCGCCGTACCTAAGGTGTTCACCTCCATGTAACGCCGGATTTCGTACATGGATTGTCCTACCCCCACCGCCGCCGCCAGATGATAAACTGCCTCTACCCCCCGCAGGGCCCGCCGTACCATTTCCGGGTCACGAATGTCACCTTGGAGCAATTCGACCTTTTCCTGCAAGGTCTGGCGATAGTCTCCGGGGCCCGTCGGCTCCGTCCCATGCACCTGGGGCTCCAAATTGTCCAGCACCCGGACAAAATGGCCCTGTTCCACTAAGGCCTCCGCCAGGTGAGAACCGATAAACCCCCAACCGCCGGTAACAAGGATGTTCATGGAAGACAAAGCACCGCCCTTCAAGGAACGAACGTTCGTTCCCCGTTACCCAGGGAGTTCCGGGTTGTTGGATGCTTAAGCACCGAAGTGCAAGCAGGGGGCGTGTCCGGCGTCCCAGATGGGGATGATGTCCAATAATTGGCCACATTGCAGCCTTGCATTTAGCCACCACGCTGGGCAACTCTTGATTATACTCTACTTTCGGTTTTCTGTCAAGAGGTTGGCCCCGTTTTTTGCCCGCCGCATGGAGGCCAACTGTGGGAGCCTCAGAGGGTGCAATCCGACGCAACAGCAGGGCCGCTCGGTCTGGCCCTCACCCCGTACCCCTCCCCCAGCAGAAAGGCCTCAAGCGGGCGGTAAGGACTGAGGACTGAGTCGTGAGTACTGAGTCCCTCAGCAGTCCTCAGCCCTGAGTACTGGTGAGGGTATAGGCAAGAGGGATGGCCTATGCTGCCTTAAGCCACTCTTCTCCCTCGGCCTCATATTCCCGCTTCTCCGGGATGGGGATGGTGCGCCAGATGAGGAACTGCTTGCGCAGGATGTTCAGAAACAGCCAGTTGGTCTTCTTCCAGGAGTTGATGTCTCCGCTGACCCGGTGCAAAATGATGTCCACTTGGTAAATGTGTCCCTCTTCCGTGGGCGTGGTACGCAGGTCTAAGTACTGGCTCACTCCCAAATCATAGGGGGCCAACCACACCCGCAGGTACAGCCGGTAACCCTCGCCGTACTCTGTATCCAAGCGGGTGAACTCCACCTTGTCGGTGTAGAAATCGCCCCCTGCGTAGTCCACGTAGGCGTCGAAGAACTCCTTGAGGAACATGTTGCAGGCTTTGGCATCGCCACCGGTGAGCATGAAGGGCAGGCGGATGACCATTTCGTCGCCCTCTGGCTCCGGCAGTTTCCACTTGCGCTCCACATCGGGCACAGCCATCTGACCCGCTTTGCGGGCCGGGTAGAGGGTGGACAGCAACACCGTAGCCATGATGATAACCGCCACCCCAACAGCCGCCAGGGAGGAGTAGTTCAGACTCAACCCAGTCAGGCTCTGCAGGTACCCGGCTTCCACCAAGGTCATCACGATTTTGGAGACCGTCTGCCCCAACAAGTAGCCTACAATTACGCCAATGTTGGCGAACACGCAAGACTCAGCCAGGAACAGGGTGGAGATGTGCACCGGCGCCAGGCCGATGCTGCTGAAGATGCCGATTTCCCGCAGCCGCTCGTAAACCGCACCTAACATGGTGTTCAGCACGATGAGGGCTGCAATTAGAATGGGAATGAACACATTGGACAGGCCGGTGAAAGTGGTCATGCCCACGCTGCTGTAGAGGTAAGTTTTATCCCCTTCGCTGGCGTAGGCGCTGAGTTCAAACCGGTTCAGCAGCGTTTCCGTGGCCGCCTTTACTTCTTCCGGGTCCCCAAAGCACATGGCCACCGAGCGCAGCGTCCCCCCCATGTTGATAAGCCGCTCGTAGGGTAGGATGATGATTTCGCTGGGCAGGAAATGCTGATACTCCTCCAAAAGGGCGGTTTGGGAAGTGCTGCCCAGTTTCAACTTGCTCTGCTGCAACTCCTGCAACTGCCGCAGGATTTCCGGCTTCAGCAGGGAGTAGTCTACCGGGGTGATGGTTTCCCCGTCTAAGTCCAGGGTGTTTTGCAGTTTCTTGGCCTCGATGATGCCCACCACGGTGAACTTGGTGCCAAAAATGCTCACCTGCGCCTGGCCCACATCCCCCGGCCGAATGCCCAGCGACCGGGCCACCGGCTCGGGCAGGATACAGGCCGCCTGATTGTCCTGGGTGAACCACTCCCCCGCCAGGAGAATTTGCTGGATGTTGGTCACGTGCTTTTCCTGGGGAGACAGGCCAAGGATGGCGTTGATGGTGTAGGTGCGCGGGAACTCACCTACGGTAATCACGTCAATGAACAGCCGCTTCTCCAAATTGGCCGAAGTGAACCAGGCACGCGGGGCAACGTACACCGGCTTTTTTCCCTCGGTCCGGGCAACTTCCTCCGAGCGGCCAAATTGATTGGCCAAAATGCCCGCCGTAGGTTCCTCCAGCGGCCCCCACACCCGGTCACGCACCATGATGCCCGGATAGGTAGGAGGATGCTTCTGGAGGATTTTATTGGAGCGCAGAAAGGTTTGGACAGAGGTGAAGGACAGGACCGTAAAGGTCAGCAGAATCAGGGTCGCACAGGTCAGGGCCGTGCGTGCCTTGCGCCGCCGCATGTTGCTGATGCCCAGGTGGAAGGCTGCGCCCAGGGTGCTCAGACGGCTTACGTCCGCCGCGTGCGTGCCCATCATCTCCTCTTTGAACCGCTCCAACTGTTCGTTGAACTTGGAGGTGACGATGCTGATAACCACTACTGCCAGGGCCAAGATGACGAAGCCCAGCAGGATGATAAGTGAAGTGTTGACCAACTCAAAGGCCGGATGGACGTAGCGCAGCGCCGCATAGACCAGAAGGAAAATGCCAAACGTCCAGGCCACCTGTTTGTTGATGTTGGGCGAGGCGATGAGCAGGCGTTCCATGAAGTAGGCAAAGGGTAGCAGCAGGGCTAAGTAGAAAAGGACCCCTTTGACCACATCGGTAGCCGTGCGCATCACGTCCGGGTAGGCCCGGGCCTCGTAGGCCCAAGCGGTGCGGGCTGCAGCCAGGAAACGGGCATAATCCCTCTGCTGGCGAGCCTCTTCGGCCTCTTTCAAAGTCTGCTCCGCCAAAGCGTGCAGGTGGTTCAAACGGCGGTTGGAAATCCCGTGCTCCGCGTAGCGCTTGATGCGGGCATCATCTAAAATCCACATGTCCCGCGCCGCCCGATAGGAAGTGGCGGGAATGCCCACCATCTTGTGGGGGTCAAAACCCCGGCCTTCGGGCTCCTCCCGGGTGGCGTTGAGGAGCACTAAACGCCGCCCCAAGAGACCCATGCTCATGGTGATTTTCACCCGGATGCCCGGCTCGGCGAAAATCACGGCCACAGGCTCTACGTAACTGGGGGAAATGCTCCCCCCTATGGTGCTCCCGCCCATGGGGGAGAAGATGGGCAGGACGTAGCCGTAGGAGCGCGGCTCGCTGTCGGTCTGGGCGTTGTAAATGAAAATTTGCTCCAGGGTCTCGAAATACCGCTCGTCCACCAGGTCGTACAGGTCGAGGGCCCGACAGGGGAAGACGATGACCGGCCGCTTGAGGCCCAGCCGTCCGCGCACGTCGCGGGGATATTTGGTCTCCCCTTCCGGGCCCAAATCGGGCGCGTAAATGATGTCGCCGCTGTAGGGGTCTAAGGCATAGGCATCCACCACCGCTCCGCCGTAGTCCTGATAGCCCTGCATGGTGAACTCGCCCACGCTGTCGGCCATGGTAATCACGTCAGAACGGACGCCCAACATGGATTTGTACTGCCCCTTGACCAGCACCAAGGCGCCGGGCACGGGGGTGTTGGGCAGGAAAGTCTTCTCCCGCTCGAACTCGTACACGCTGCCGTTGACCACCTTCAAGTCGAAGGGCAGGCGTTTGATGCGCTTGAGGGCTGTGCTCTTCAGTTCCGGGTCGTTGATGAGGGCCGGCACCAGGCAGGCCAACATGCGCACCTGTTTCTCCAAATTGGCGAAGTTGACCTTATCCCCGGTGTCCAGCGGCGTGTCCACGTAGGGACGGGAGTCAATCACGGTGAAGAAGGTCATGCCCGCCCGGCCGGCCTCCACGAACATTTCCGCATCGGCGGCCAGTTGGCCGGGAATGTAGGTTTCCCAGTTGCGGTCCTGGGTGGGGTTAATGGCGTCCACGAAGGTATCGTCGCCCGCGGCGGGAACAGTGGCCAGCACGTCGGCGGCGTACTGCTTAAGCCGCTTGCCCAAAGGCGAGAAGAACCGGGTCAGGTTGTCCGCCCGGTAGTACCAACCCACGTGGAAAGCCCCTATCTGGTGGTTTTGACTGCTCAAATCCAAGCCAATAAACAGCGGCAGTTCGTACTCGTAGAACCGCTCGGTGAGGGCAATTTGCGCCTCCAACAGGGCAATGCGCCGCTGCAACTCCCGCCCACGGAGTTGCCTTTTCTCCTCGGCTTGCTCGGCTGACAGGTCAGTTTCGGCCCCGAAGGCTAACTCCTCCCGTTCCTTTTTCAGCCGGTTCAGCAGGCGACGGTCGGCCCGCAGTTGCAGGGCCCGGGCTTTTCTCTCCCGCTCACGGGTGAACTCCCGCCGCACCGTATTGGCCAACAGGCGGGCGCCCGCCAGGGCTTCAAAGTGGCCGCTAATGGCCACCACGGCCACCGTGCGACGGGGTGGGTGCTCCACTAACAGGCGGGCCAACTCCAGCAAAGTGGCTATGCCGCAAGCCTGCTCCGCCCCCGGTGCCAGGGCCGGAACGATGGAGATGGAGTCGTAGTAGGCTCCCAAAATAATGCATTCGCGGCTCAGGTTGGGGTCGGTGCCGGGGATGAAGCCTAAGATGTTGCGCGCAGGTCGGTTTTCCCAGACGGTACGGGCCTCCAGATGGGCGGAGAGGGTGGTGGACTGAGCACGGGCGGCCAACTGCTGGCCGGTCTCCCGCTCTATCCAGAAACGGGGCACGTTGAGAGGCACCCGGAGGAACTTCTCCTCCGCCTCACCCCGGTCGGTGTCCTCCGGGGCAATGAAGATGACCGCCCGGGCCCCCAACAGGGGAGCGTGGAGCCAGTTCAGGCCACAGTTGAAATCCAACAGCACGATGCTGTTCTCCACCTCCAGGCCGTTGAACCGCTCTACTGCCCCGTCTTGGGCGTAAATGAGCCGGCCTCTGACCCCGCCGGGGGGCAAACTGGAGGGGCGAATCAGGTTGGGCCAGAGGGCGTACAGGCGGAAGGTCTCCCCTCCCACCCGCAGCAGGGCGCCCTTGTCCACGGGCACGGGCAGATCGAACTCCTGCACCGTGAGGTCCTGCAGGCCCAACTGGCGGAAACGGTCCCGGATTAACTCGGCCGCAGCCCCTGCTCCCGGATAGCCGGTCACCCGGCTGCCCAGCGCGGCCAGGGTCTCCACGTCCCGGCGGATGTTCTCCATGTCCACCGCCCCGTAGAGCGTGGACAACTCCGCCGCCTCTCCCGCCGACACCCCCCAGAAAAGGAGCAGACTGAGAAGTACAAGTTTGGGTTTCATGGCTTTCTCCGGCTACTGGGCATATCGCCTCAGTTTGCAGGGCGGTTACAATATTTCCAAAGTCGTAACCGCAATTAGCACATCAATTTGCTCAAACCGTTCTTCTGGGGTAAGGAAGTGAATACCACCCCGAACAGAGTTAACTGCATCAATGCGGGCTAACTCCAATAAGCCTCCCCTCTTCGCTCAGCAGCAATTTTCACCGCAATCATCGTTTTGGTCCTCCTACCGTAGTTATTCGCCATCCGGCAGTCCATTCCTCCTACCCGAAATGCACCACGTATTTCAGGGTAATTTCCTCGTCCACCATGCCGATAATGCCCCACACTAAGCCCGCGGTGAAGAAGTGTCCCAGCACAATGCCGATGAAGAAGGGAATCATCCGGCGGTACAGGGTCACTCCGCCCAGGCGGAGGATGGCCCACTTTAGCAGCCAGACGAAAAATAGTGGCCCCCACAGCGGATGGCCATAGGCGGTGACCATGGCAAAACCCAAAGGGTGGAGGGGGAACTTGAGGAAAATCATGCGCAAAATGATGAGCAGTGCGGTGAACAGGAATCCCACTCCGCTCCAGGTCGTCCGCAGGAGGTCTGGCCTCTTGTGCTCCTTGGCGAAACCGGACAGGGTGGTGTACTCCTGAATGTTCAGCCGGATGCGGTAGCCAGCCACGGCTCCCGTGCCGCCCTCCAAGACGTTGGCTCCGTACTCGTAGTAAGTGGTCAGGTGAACCCAGAAGGCCACCACCACTCCTAACACTACCGCAAACAGCAGCACCAACACCATGTACCGCCGGGCCATGCGCACCTCGTCGGCGATTTTGTAGGACTCCATCTGGGTGGCCATGGTCGTCGGGTAGTAACCCCGCACCAGCCAGGCGAAACTGGAGAAAATGGTCAGGTTGCGGAAGTCATCCCCCTGCACAAAAGCCCGACTGCCTGCGATGTTCAGCAGCATCTTCTCCTGTTGCCAAAAAGGGAACAGCCACACCATCGGAGCCCCCGTCTCCGCCCGCACCCGGGTGTACACCAAAGCCACTGCCAGAATGACCGTAAAGTACAATCCTGCCAACCAGGCCCACATCCCCGCCTTAATGCACCAGCCGCACAGAAAAGCCATGCCCGCCAGCACCCCCAGCACCGCCGTCCGGTAGGAGAGGGGTTCCCGCGTGTCGTCCACCTCCTTAGTTCCCAAGGCCGCCCGGCGGAGCACCTCGGCCAGATGGCGGCGGCCAATCCACAGCAGGAAGAGAAACAGGGCCAAATAGGAGCCGAAACTCTGCTCCCGGTCGAAGGGCAAACCGGCGATTTCGTAGCCCAACATCACGGCCACCACGTTGGTGAAGCGCAGCATCAAATAGAACACCCAGGTAGAGAGGGTAACCTCCAGCGACATCAAGTAGCCCAACCCGAAAATCGCCGGCCGCCAGTGGAGAATGAGGGGTTGGATGGCATTCCAGGGTCGTTCGGTGAACAGAGCCCCTAAGTTGAAACTGCGTCCTAAGGCAGGAATGGAGGGGTTGTAGGCGTGGAGAATGTTCAGCAAATTGTAGCCAAAGGAAAGGCTGAACCCCAGCCAGAACAGGCTGTTGCGGAAGAAGGCCCGCACTTCCTCCCGCCGCTCTGGAGCCAGATAGGTTACCACCTGCACCAGCGGAAAGGTGAGCCGCTCTCGTTGCGTCCACTGGCGCCGGAAAATCACCGACAGGCACAGCGTAGTCCAGAAAAAGGCCACGAAAAAGCAGCCCCACAGGAACAGCGGTTTGAGCCAAACGCCCCAGGGCACCTGTCCGGTGTCCGAACCCTCGTACAGTTGGCGAATGACCTCGCTGTCGCGCGGGCCATACCAGGCCGGGATGTAGGGCCAGAAGCGGGAAAAGTTGTTTTCTGGCGTGTCGAAGTAATGGAGCACGTTCAACGACGGCAGCCAGACGCGTACTCCACCTACGGAGTTGATGACGGGCGTAATGGCTAAGATTATGAACACCACCATCACTTCTGCTCGGCTCAGGGCCCACTGAGGGCGCAGACGACCCAACAGGGGGTTGAGGAGTAGGAACAGAATAATCGCCGCCACCGCCGGCACCGGAGGGACGCTCTCACCCAACTGAATGGCATGGCCAATGATGCCATCCTGCCGCATCCACAGGCCGCTGACCACGGCCAACACTACGGCAATTAACAACGCCCGTAGGGTTAGGCCAGTGGCCCTTCGCCCCGGGCCGGAAGGGGTGTGGTTAGGGGAGGAAAAGGTTTCCGCTGCCAGGGTTCTACGCTCCTTTCCGGTCTTGGCGGTCTCTCCAGATAATCACTGCCGAGCAACTGGGAAAAGGGACTGAGGACTAAGTCGTGAGTACTGAGTCCCTCAGCACTCAGTACCGGTGAAGATTGCCCAATTGCCCAAATCCCTTCGGACTTCTCGGCGAACTCTGCGGTTCTATTATAGCCCATTCTTCGCTTTCTGTCCAGACCTGAGGCTACAACATCTCTCCTCCGTCCACTACTAAGACAGCCCCTGTAACCATCCTTATCTCCTCCTTCGCTACTTCCTCCCCACCTCCTCCTTCGGAACGCCTTCCTCCTTTATTTCCCCTCTCTGGAGCGAGAAAGTCATGCTTTCGCGGCGAAACATGACTGCAAACAGTTCATGCGGACTGGAAAAACGTTGTCTTAAGCCAGGGCAGGAATCGGAGCAAGGGCGGAGAAATCATACAAGGAGCAAGGTGAGAGCGGACATAGTTGAGGAGTGCGGAGGGACATCCTCCGCTACGCCTTTTACCACACGCACAGAGTACGGAGGGTACGAATGAAAGGTATTATCGTCGGACTGGGCGCACGAGCGCGCAGTTGGATTGAAGTCTGTCGGCGCAACTCGGACGTGACCCTAATTGGCTACGTGGAGCCAGTGGAAGAACGGCGAACCCAGGTAGCGGAGCAGTTCGGGTTGCCCACGGAGCAATTGTTCGCCTCGCTCGCGGAAGCGGTGCAGGACGTGGAGGCCGACTTCGTGTTGGACGTCACTCCCCCAGCGGCCCACGAGGCGGTGGCGACGGAAGCCTTCGCGGCCGGGCTGCACCTCTTAGGTGAAAAGCCTCTGAGCGACGATTTCGCAGCAGCGAAGCGCATCGTGGCCGCGGCAGAGGCAGCCGGCAGGACGCATATGGTCACCCAAAACTACCGGTTCGGTCGCCTGCCGCGTACCACGCACCGCTTGCTGCAGGAAGGACTCATCGGCGAACCGGCGGTCGTCACCGTGGGCTTCTACCGTGCCTGGGCGACCCGCCCCGGCACCCACTACACCACCATGCCCTACCCCCTGCTGACGGACATGGGCATCCACCACTTCGATATGCTGCGCTACGTGTTGGGGCGGGAGCCCCTGCGGGCCCAGGCCCAAACCTGGAACCCGCCTTGGGGCTGGCACGCGGGCGA
Organism: Armatimonadota bacterium; assembly: GCA_012961305.1. Classification (GTDB taxonomy): domain Bacteria; phylum Armatimonadota; class UBA10988; order UBA10988; family DTZQ01; genus DTZQ01. The sequence continues at coordinate 10,973 of DTZQ01000324.1, forward strand.
TGCCGGACACACGGCCGTGTTCGAGTTCGAGGGCGGACTGGTTGTCACCCACCACGCCTTGGGCTGCAGCGTGGGCAAACAGTCGCCCTGGAACGGCGAGTGGCGCATCGAAGGCCCGGAGGGGAGTCTGACCTGGGAGGAAGAGCACCTCTTCTACACCCGGGAGCATCCCTCCGACCGACGCCGCCGGGAGGAGATTCCCTTAGATGAGTTGCCCCTCACGGGCCAGGACGCGCTGCTGGCCGAGTTCGTGGCCGCTGTGCGGGAAGGACGGGAGCCGGAGTGCAGCGGACGGGACAACCTAAAGTCTCTGGCCCTGGTCTTCGCCGCCATCCAAAGCGCGAAAGAGGGGCGGAGCGTGGAGTTGGCCGAGTTGCTGGAGTAAGGAGGGAGAAAACCATGCGCTGCTGGATAGGGCTCTGTCTGCTGGCCGGGGCGGTGTTTCCGGCCGGAGGTGCAGTGCCGGAATGGGTGCGCACAGAGAAAGTGCGGGCCGGATACTCCGGACCGGTGCCGCTGGAACTTCTATCGCAGTTGAAGGAGGTGGGCTTCAATGCCTACTTGCTCAAGTTGGGCGCGCCGGAGGAGCAATGGGAGGCAGTGGGGAAGTACGCCCGCTGGTGTGACGAGCAGGGGTTGCGGTTTTTCTTAGTGGTCAACTCGGCGGGAGGGTACGAAAAGCAAACCCTCATGGCCGACCTGCGCAAGCAGGTAGACCAGAGCGGAAGGACGCTGGAAGGCACCTGTCCTCTGGAGCCTCGCTTCTGGGAGCGGGTGCTGCGGCAACGGGCCCAGATGGCTTTGGAGGCCGCGGCTGGTCGGCTGACCGGCTTCGTCTTAGACCCAGAGGCCTACACGCCGGGAGTGGCCTCCTCGCCGCTGAACAACGTCTGTTACTGTGACCACTGCTTCGCCGGGGCGATGCGGGCCCTGGGCCTGGAGTGGCCCACAGCGGACGTGCCGCCGGGGGAACGCTATCGCCGGTTAGTGGCGCGGGGCTACCTGGACGCCTATCAGGGCTGGCTGCAGGCCCAGTTGGAATCTATCCTGCGCCCCTTAGGGCGACAACTGCACGAGCGGAAGTCCGACCTGCTGCTGGGCAATTTCCTCTACCAGCCCAGTTGGTTCCATCAGGCCCTTGTGCGGGCCTTCTCCTCCGACGGCACGCCGGCAGTAATCTGGCGCGAGTCCACCTACGTCGGCGGGGTAGTGGACGCGGCCAGTGCAGGGGCGTATTTCGCCGGGCTGGGAGCGGAGGTGGTGGACGTGGGTGGGACTTGGCTGGGCCGAATGACGCCGGACAATCAGGCAGCCCATGCCTACACTTTAGCCACGAGCATAGATGGCTATTGGGTCTTCGATGTGAGCACTTTCCGGCGCAAAGCAGGTGAAGGTGACCCTCGCTCGCCCTATTTCCTGCCCCGCCCGGCGGAGGAGTATTTCGCCGCTTTCCGCCGAGCCAACGGGGAAATTGCCCACAAACTGCACGAGCCCGCCTATGAAAGTCCCCTGAAGTTCGACCCCCGCTCCTCCGTCGTCCTTCCGCCGCCCACTACGAAGCCGTTCCGAGAGCGCATTCGCCGTTGGGGAAAGTTCAGGCCGCTGGGCCGGGTGAAGCCAGAGGCGGTCGTGCCCCGGGACTACCGGCCGACGGGCGAACCAACCCGTTTGCGGGGGGAGGGAACGGTGCTGCTCTACGCGGAGGCCGGCGAAACCCTCAGTTTCCGAGTACATGCGCGGCAGGTGGGGAACTACACCGTAGCCACCAGTTACGCCCTCTTTTACCCCCAGGGGGAAGTGGTGGCTGAGGGCACGGTGCCGGTTCTGAAATCGCAGGAGGTTCAGGTCAGGGCGAAGGTCAGCGGAGTGTACACCCTAATAGGCATTGCGGACCGCAACGCCTTCGCGGTGGAGACAGAGCATCCCTACCTGGCCTACGCCGTTCCAGACCGGGGCCTGTCCATCGTCAGTCATGCCCGGCGGCTTTTCTTCTACGTGCCGGAGGAAGTGGAGCGGTTCACCCTGTACGTTCGGCCGGCCGGCGGGGAGGAACAGTGCAACCTGCTCCTGTTCGACCCCACTGGGAAGGGGGTGAAGCGAGTGGAACAGGCTTCGGGGGCCATTGAAGTGGAAGTTCCGCTTCCCCAGCGGGGCCGCTGCTGGTCGTTCCTCCTGACCCGACCGACGCGGGGAGTATTTGAGGATGTGACCATCCGCTTGGACGAAGCCCTGCCGCCGGTCGTGGCTCCGCGGCCGGAGGGGGTGTTGGTGGCTCCCTGAGCAATTTCAAAACCAAGCGGAACCGTACAAACGGACGAAAACATCGGAGGAGGGCAGAATGAAGTTCACCCAAGTACTTTCTGCGAGGAGGCGGTTTTGGGCCTGGCCGTTGCCCTTTTTGCTGACCGCAGGCGGAGGACTGCGGCCGGCGGTGGCAGCCGAGCGAATATCCCGCCCCTACGCCGCCCACGTGCCCTGGACCCTGCTCTGGCAGGCGGAGGAGCCGGTCGAAATCCCCGTCGGCGAAACCGTGCAGGCAGTCACGCTGACCCCGCCACCCCTCCCCATTCTTCCCCACAGGCGGGGGACGGAGGGCATCTCCACGGGACCCATCCTCGGCCTGCGCTTTCGCGCCCGACTGCACACCGAGCGACCGGCCGGCTGGAACAACTACCTGGGCCTGAAGGTGAACGGCCTTCCGTTGGGAAC
>DTZQ01000325.1 GCA_012961305.1 Armatimonadota bacterium
CCTCTACCGTGCGGGTAACTTCCTCTTTCGCCAGGTCCGTGTCTTGGAAGAAACCCTCGTGTTCCCTCAATAATTGCTCGCCTTTCTCGGTCACCGCCTCGGCCAAGAACTCTCCGTCCAGGGGGGTAAGCAGCAGGTCGCTTCCCCGGGTGCCCGTGGGCGAAAGGCCCACCGCGGTGCAGAAACATTCCGGGCGCGGTTCCGTACAGGCCAGCCCAATGATGGTGGTTCGCTCCCGGCGGTGCAGATAAAAGGCATCCTCGCTGTCCCAGCGGAACACCGCGTCCAGGACCAGCAGGCCCGCCGCATCGCAGGGCCGGACGCCGAAGATGACCTGCCCCTGGGCAGGCAACTCCGGCTCAGCCAACTCTACTTTCCCGCCCCCCTGCACTCGGTAGTGCAAAATGGGTTCGGTTTTGGGGAACAGAAACTCCTTACAAGGCCACTGAGTATTGCCGTAATCCAGCAGCACTTCCTCCGCACTGGGCACCTCGCGGAACAGCACCAGGTCGCCTTCCCGCACCGGTGCAATCAAGCAGCGTCCCGTCTGGCGCACCGCTTCCAAAAAAGCACGCAGGTTATCGGCGGATAAAGACTTACGTATCATCAGTTTTCCCCGTCCTTCACCGAATAAACTCCTGTTCGTCCTCCGGCCGGAAGGTGGTCAGCGGCGGGGCCGCCTCCGGGTCCTGGCCGGGGATATAGCCAAAGGACTTCTCCACTTCCAGCGCCAATTTCAAATTGAGCAAATCCAGGCGAATATGGGCTGGGCAAACTCGGGCACACGCGCCACAGTCCACACAGCGTCCGGCCAGATGAAAAGCGCGGAAGATGTTCCAGGACAAATTGCCCGGCCCGTGGGCACTGGGGGGAATCCACTGCGGGCGGGTCTTATCGGCGATGCACTGCTCGCAGTAGCACAGCGGGCACACGGCACGGCAGGCGTAACATTTAAGGCAGCGAGCGAACTGTGCCTGCCAGTAGTTCCAGCGTTCCTCCGGGCTTAGGGCCTCTAATTGGGCAATTTCCGCCAGCCGGGGGTCGGCAGTTGATTGGTTAGTTTGCTGGTTGGGTGGGCCAATCAAATGGTCATACAGGGTGGGAGTTCTCACCTCGCAGGTTAGGCACTGGGGGGCCAAACGAGCGTTGACCTCCACCCCGGCACAGGCTATGCCTAAGATGACCACCTCCTCTCGCTGCACCTGATTCTCCTGCAGCAGGCCGATGATGCTCTTCACATCGCACCCTTTGGCCACCAAGCCCACCCGGCCCAACTTGGTCACCAAATCGTTGGTCAAGTAGACGCTCAAGTTGTGTACGCAACGCGCGTTCCACACTAACTGGTCGGTTTCCTCCGGCTGGGTGACGAACAGGGGGGTTATCACTTCCGGCAGGGTTCCCTCGCCATAGCCCACTATCACTCCGACCTCCCCGCGCTCCAGCAAGTCGCGGGCCACTTCCCGCAGAGGGGCGGTAAACTGGGCCTCCGGGTATTCGGGCAGGGACCTCTCGGCAGATATGGGAGGTGGTTCAACGGTCAACTTTCCATTCCTTTTCCCCTCCCCCCAGCGGTAGGGCCAAGGGCCCAGTTGCCTAATTTCCTCTGTGACCACATTGACCACTTCGGCCCACTTTTGTCCCTCAGCGGCCGAAACCCAGGAGAACTGCACCCGTCGCGGGTCCACGCCCAAAAATTCCAACAACTTGCGGAAAATGGTGTAGCGGCGACGGGCGTAGTAGTTGCCGCTGGTGTAGTGACAATCGCCAGGATGGCAGCCGGAGACGATGACCCCGTCCGCGCCCTGTTCAAAGGCTTTGACGATGAAGTGCGGGTCAATGCGCCCCGTGCAGGGCAGTTTGATGAGGCGCACGTTGGGCTGGTATTCAATCCGACTGGTTCCGGCCAAATCCGCTCCGGCGTAGGTGCACCAGTTACAGACGAAAGCCACAATACGTGGTTCCCACCGACGCTCGTTCATTCCAGATAACTCCGTGACTACTCAGCCGGAGGCTGATATTCCCGC
>DTZQ01000326.1 GCA_012961305.1 Armatimonadota bacterium
CGGTCAATCAGGTTGAACCGGCTGAGTAGTTACCATTTTTCTTAAGAAGTGGCGGTCGGCGCGGATATAGAAGCAGGCGTTTCCTCCTGCGGACGACTGTCTAAAGCGGCGGCTAAAACTTCGTCAATGGTTTCCACCAGGATAAACTCCAAGTCCTGTCGCAGGTCGGCGGGTATTTCTTGGAGGTCATTTTCATTGCGTTTGGGCAGAATAATCCGTTTGATGCCGGCCCGCCGGGCAGCCAACACCTTTTCTCGGATGCCTCCTACTGGCAACACCAGTCCGCTCAGGGTGATTTCTCCGGTCATGGCCAGGTCGTTACGAGCCGGCCGTCCGGTTAAGGCCGAAACCAAGGCAGTAGCCATAGTAACTCCGGCTGAGGGCCCATCCTTGGGAATGGCCCCCGCTGGAACGTGGAGGTGGAGGTCATGTTTCTCAAAGAAATCCTCGGGAATGCCCAAATCCCTGGCCCGCGAGCGCACGTAACTCAAAGCCGCCTGAGCCGATTCCTGCATGATGTCACCCAATTGGCCAGTTAAAATGAGGTTCTTTTTGCCTGGCATCTGCAGGGCTTCCACGAACAGCACCTCTCCGCCGGTGGGGGTCACGCTGAGGCCAGTAACCACCCCTGGCCGGGCGGTGCGCTGAGCCACTTCTGGAAAGACCTTTTGGGGGCCGAGAAAGCGGGTCAGATTCTCGGGGGTGACGGTGGCTGGTTCGGTATTTCCCTCGGCGATGCGCCGGGCGACTTTGCGGCACACGCGGGCAATTTCCCGTTCCAGATTGCGCACCCCTGCCTCCCGGGTGTAATGGCGGATGATGGTGGCCAGGGCTTGGTCGGTAATTCGCAGTTGTTCCGGGGTTAATCCGTGTTCCTGCAACTGCCGGGGGAGCAAGTGTTGACGAGCGATGTGGATTTTTTCCTCCTCAGTATACCCGGGGAGGTTAAGGACTTCCATGCGGTCCAGCAGAGCAGGTTGGACGGTCTGGGTCACATTGGCAGTGCAAATGAACATCACTTGGGACAGGTCAAAAGGCAAATCTAAGTAGTTGTCGCGGAAGGTAGCATTTTGCGCTGGGTCGAGCACTTCCAGTAAGGCTGAAGAAGGGTCTCCGCGAAAGTCTTGTCCCACTTTGTCAATTTCGTCCAGCATGAACACCGGGTTACGAGTTTCGGCGCGACGGATACCCTCAATAATGCGGCCGGGCAGGGCGCCAATGTAGGTGCGCCGATGGCCCCGAATTTCCGCTTCATCGTGCAGTCCACCCAAAGAGATGCGCACGAACTTGCGCCCCAAAGCCCGCGCAATACTCTGACCCAAGGAGGTCTTGCCCACCCCGGGGGGGCCAACGAAGCACAGGATAGGTCCGTGGAGTTCCTCTCGCAGTTTGCGCACCGCCAAGTACTCAATGATGCGCTCTTTAACCTCCTCCAAATTGTAATGGTCTTCGTCGAGTACCTGACGGACATGTTCCAAGTCGAGGTTGTCTTCGGTGAGGGTGTTCCAAGGCAGTTCCAGAATCATTTCCAAATAGGTGCGAATGACATGGTACTCTGGGGCCATGGGAGGCAGTTTCTCCAACCGTCGCAGTTCTCGGTCGGCTGCCTTGCGGGGTTCTTCCGGCAGTTGAGCCGCCTCCAGACGCTCCCGAAGTTCGTTAATTTCCGCCTGCTGCTCATCTACCAGGCCCAATTCCCGCTGGATGGCCTTCAACTGCTCCCGCAGGAAGAACTCCCGTTGGGCCTTTTGCATCTCGCTTTCGGCCTGAGACTGGATTTTGCTTCCCAGTTCAAGTAGTTCCAACTCCCGATTGAGTATCAGCAAAATCTTACGCAATTTGTCCTCAACGTTGTCAAACTCCAGAATTTGCTGACGCTCCGGGGTTTTCATGCGCAGGATGATGGCCAGCAGATAAGCCAGTTGTAAGGGGCCTTCGGCGTTCATGGCTGCCACTTGCAATTCTTCGGGCAGGTAGGGCACCAATGAGACCATCTTCTGGAACTGATTCAGAACCGCTCGCGAGAGGGCTTCCACCGTGTCCGTTAGTTCCTCCTTTTCGGCCATTACCTCTATGCGGGCCCGATAAAAAGGGGTGGTTTGCAGTATCTCCACCACCCGTACTTTAACCACCCCTTGCAGGATTAACCGCATGGCCCCATTGGGCAAGCGCCACATCTTAGGAATGTGGGCCACCGTACCGATGGAGTAAAAGGGCAGTTCCTCCCCCGACACTTCTTCCTCAGGCCGCAAGGTGACCACCACGACCATCCGGTTCTCGGACATGGCGCGGTCCACTGCGGCCACGGCTCGCTCGTCGGCCACGTCCAAGGGCATGACTGTACTGGGGTAAAGTACCAGGTCCGGCGTGGGAAGCAAGTTCAACTCCGGGGGCACATGGGGCTCTCGGCCTCCCGGCC
>DTZQ01000327.1 GCA_012961305.1 Armatimonadota bacterium
GCCCTGCGGTCCGGTAGGACCTTGCGGCCCCGGCGGGCCCTGTGGCCCCTGCGGCCCCGGCGGGCCCTGCGGACCGCGGAACCTCTCCGGGGCAGCCTCGATGATTTGCTGCACGACCCGACGGACTTGTTCGTCCGTGACCCGAACCTCTGCCGGAGGCGGTGCTATCCTCCGCACGGTTTCTTCTACCAACCGTTCAATGTGGTCCAGCAATCGACTCAGGGCCATGGCGAACTCGTACCGGGTCAGGTTCTCCTTACCCCGGAAGGTCCCATCGGGATAGCCCTCCAACAGGCCCGCTTCCGCTAACTGATTCACGGCTTCATAGGCCCAGTGTTGAAAGGGCACATCCGTGAACGGGCCGGCCATGGCTGGAACCGCCAGTGCAACCACTAAACCGACGGTTGCCCAAAAGCCTACTTTGCTCATGCGTCGTTCCTCCTTACTTAGTTTCTTTCAGGAGACCCAACGCCTGAGCCGGAAATTAGCCAGTGAGTATCCCTGTTTCCTCACCGCCTCTTTCCTGCCTCAGACATTGTGGTCCTGAAAGGTTGTTGATGATTCCCCTACCCCGTCGGGCTCCCAAGCACTAAAACCTCCCTCCTTTCCGAGCCATAATTTGACAGGGTCACACAGGGAACAAATCCACGTCATCTATTAAGTATATCACATTTTGTTTCGCTCGTCAAGCCATTAGCAAAAATTTACCCTCAACTTATCCCTTGTTTCACTCCTAATTCGGCTGTGTCTGACAATTCAAACCGGGAAAAGTTTCATCCGACCGCCAGAATCAACGCCGCCGCTGCAGGGAACGGAGCACATCCCTCGGCAAATCCTTAGCGGAAACGCAGCAGCGAAAGCCCACCGTATTCCAAGGATTCTCAGGCCCCCGTCCCCGCCGCGCAGTGACAGTTAAGTCAGAACGTCGGGTGCTAGCCCAGGAACCACCTCTTACCACCCGTAAGGTTCCTTCTGGCGGCCCTTCGGGATTACGGAGTGGACTGTGCTGGTAATAATTCTTATCGTACCAGTCCGCACACCATTCCTCCACATTCCCCACCATGTCTAAGCAGCCATAGGGACTCTTTCCCCGCGGGAAACTGCCCACCGGCATCAGATACTTAACCCAATCCTTCGCCTTCGTACTTCGTTGCCCACCGATATTCCAATTGGCCGCTTCCGGGTCAAACTCGTTGCCCCAGGGATATTTCCATTCTTGCATGCCCCGTGCGGCCTTCTCCCATTCTGCCTCCGTGGGCAATCGCAGGGGTATGCCCTTTTTATGGTAAAAGCGAACATAGACTTGAACATCATTCCAAGTTACACCAGCCACAGGCAGCCGGTCATCTTTATTACAGAATTCATAGGGATAGGGGTTAAATTGTACCTGGGGCCACCAATTGGTCTTACCCATGACCCGCTTGAACTCGCCTACGGTAACCTCGTGTAGGTCAATGTAGTATTCATCCAGATAGACCTCATGCGCAGGATGCTCTGATTTGGGCCTCCGGTGCCCCGAAGTACCCATAATGAAAGTACCAGCGGGCACAAGCACCATTTTAATACCGACATCCCTTTCGATGGTGATAAAAGTGCGAGTCTGAATCTCTATTCGTCCTTGAAAACTGCGTCCCAAGCGGTCTTTTACTTCCAAAATTAGAGGTTCGTCGCGAGGTAGTCCCACCTGCAGGCCAAACTCCAAAGCCGCGCTCCCCGGCGGCACCTCCCGGGGCAATTTCCCCTCCCAAGGACGGGTTTCAACCTTTACCGC
>DTZQ01000328.1 GCA_012961305.1 Armatimonadota bacterium
CCGCCCGCTTTCAGGCTCTGGAACCGCAGTTGTTTTAGCCCTTAACCTTCCTCCCGGGCCAACTTTATCACCTCGTCCAAATGCTCCCCCAGGGCCTTGTGGAACGCCGCGACGTACCGCTCCATCAAATCCAACCCGTTCGGGGGGCCCAATCCTCCCCCACTGTGCCCCAAGCAGAGGAACTCCTCAATGAGCCGTTGGGCCTGGGGATAGTCCTCCGGGTGGTACTCTATGCCCGGCCGGGCATAGGGACAACTCCAGGGACAGCCTTTGCCGTAGCCGTCGCGGAACTGAAACAGACTTTGCCCCGGCACGGGCACGGTTTGCCAGCGCTGCACTGGCACCCCCTCCGCCCGCAGCACCTTTATCAGTGCATCGCGGAAGGCAGCCGGGGGGAGGTCAACTCCCGCCCGCTCCGGCTTGACCCGCAGGACGTAGAAGAAATAACTGTGGGTCCGGTCGGGGGGCACGTAGGGCGGCTCCAGGCCGGGCATTTCCCTCAGGTGCTCGGTCAAGTAGTTGCAGTTGCGAACCCGGGCGGCAGTCATCTCCGGCAGCCGTTTGAGTTGGCTGCGGGCGAAGGCCGCCTGGAGGTTGTCCGTGCGGTAGTTCCAACCCATGATGTAGGCATTGTACTGGCGCGGCTCGCCGGGCCTAACCACTTCCCCAAACATGCGCACCCGGCTGGCCAACTCGAAATGTCGCTGCTCGTTGGTGGTGAACAGGCCTCCCTCCCCCAGGGCCGAAAGGTTCTTAGAACCGTTCAGACTGCACCCCGCCAGGTCGCCCAGCGCCCCAACCGGTCGGCCCTTGTACTCGGCTCCGTGGGCCTGGGCCCCGTCCTCAATCACCAACAGACCGTGTTTGCGGGCCAGGGCGTGGATTTCCTCGTAATCCGCAGGCAGGCCGTGGATGTCAACGGCCACGATGGCCTTGGTTCGGTCCGTAATTTGCTCCTCAATCTTGCGCGGGTCGATGCAACAGGTTCGGGGGTCAATGTCCACGAAAATGGGAATGCCGTTGGAGTGGAGCACGCAGGAGGCAGAGGCCAAGAAAGTGAAGGCCGGCACCAGGACTTCATCGCCGGGGCCAATCTGCGCGGCCGCCACTGCTAAATGCAGGGCCGAGGTGCCGGAATTCGTGGCCAGGCAGTACTTCATCCCCACGAACTCTGCCCACTCCTTTTCCAAAGCCGTGACCTGCGGAAAAGGATAACGCCAGGGTGTAGCCTCCTCCAACGCCTGGCGGATGGCCTGTTTGTCCTCCTCGGTAATCCAGGGCCAGGGTTTAATCATCCCTTCGGGCACCGCAGGGGGCCCACCTTTAAGGGCCAGTTCGCTCATTTTTCCCCTCCGTTACCATTACTTTGACCACCTCTCCCCGCCGCTGGGTGAGGTACTCGAAAGCCTCGCGAATGTGGGTCAGCAGAAAGCGGTGGGAGACAAGCCGCTGCGCCTCAATGCGCTTGGTGCGCAGCAGTTCCGCGGCCTCGGGATAGTAGAGGCTGCAGGGGTTGTGGTTGGAACCCACCAGGCGCAGTTTGGCGAAATGGAACTGGTCAATGTTCAGTCGCAGTTGAGCGAGCGGTTGCCACTCCATCCCGATAAGGGCCAGCGTCCCGCCTGGGGCTGCCACCTGAGCCGCCTCTGCCAGGCCTGCACTGGGCTTGATGGTGATGAGCACGCTGTCCACCCCCGCCGGCTCCAATGCCCGCATCCGCGCCACTAAATCCTCTTCGTAGGGGCAGATAACCACCTCCGCGCCCCATTCCTCGGCCAACTTCCGCCGGGCCGTGCTGGTCGCGGGGTGGGAAACGTATACCTTCTCTGCCCCGATTAGTTTGCACAGCCGCAGGGCCATCAGACCGATGGGCCCCGCTCCCTGAAGCAGCACCCGACTGCCGAAGGACACCGCCCCGTCGCGGACCATCTCCAGGGCTACGGTCAGCGGCTCCAACAGCGCGGCCTCCTCCGGGCTCAAGTCGGGCACCGGGAACCAGAACTCCTCCCCTTTACACACATATTCGGCAAAAGCATCCCCTCCCCCCGCCCGCGGAGCCAGGCAGAATTTGGGCCGCCCAGCCCAGCAGTTCGGACACTTCCCACACGGCAGGGAGCCAATCCCAGCCACCAGTTGACCGGGCAGTAATTTCTCCACACCGGGACCCACCTCCTCCACCACTCCGCTGTACTCATGTCCTCGCCGGTGCCAGTCGTGTTCCACTTCGCGATAGGCAGCCACGTCAGAGCCGCAAATGCCACAGGCTAATACTCTGACCAAAACCTCGCCCTCTCGGGGTCGGGGACACTCTATTTCCCGCAGTTCCACCTGGCCTGGGGTCTTGAAGAAAGCCGCTTTCATCGCTGGGCAAACTCCCGTACAAACTCCGCAAGGGTTTTCACCGCCAGGCGGAATGTTTTCTCCCCCAACTCCGCACTGGCTAAAGTGGGGTCGCCGCTGACAGCCTCCACTTCGCCCCGCTCCCC
>DTZQ01000329.1 GCA_012961305.1 Armatimonadota bacterium
ACCGGGGACCGGGGATTTCTGGCCGGTCCCCCGTCCCTTAACTCATTGGTCCTCACTTGTCTATACCACATTGTTGAACAATTGTCAACCCCCTAACATCTTCGCCAGATTCTTCCCTTGGGTCAGTTGGGACGTTGGATTAAGAAATCCAACCTAACCATAAAAATCCCCGCGGGGACGAAATTCCCTCCCAGCAGTTGAGGAATTTCGGAAGGTTCGAGTGATTGTAAAATAAACGGGAAAAGGGCTGTCAGGAGGAAATACTGAACCAACCGCGTAAGTTCTGTATGTACTTGCCAGGTGTAACCTTCCCCGCGGCGAGGGAGTCAAAATAGTGAAAGGAGGTGACCCAATCATGCGCAGGAAAAGTTGCTGGTTGTTGCTGGGCCTCCCGGTGCTGGGAGTGACGTTCTGTCTGAGGCCATTGGTTGGCCAGCCCCCAGAGCCGGAACCGGCTTTCACCGACCAAACGGGGGCTTACACGGTGCGGGTGGTGGAAATCGCCAAAATACGTCGGTTCGTGCCTGAGGGGGAGGACGAACTGCTACTGCGGGTGCAACTGGCCCTGGAGACCGACCAACCCGTGCTGGGCTGTCAGTTCCTCCCTCTGACCGCTGCTACCGACGACACGGGTGTTTCCCTGCTGCAGGAAGGGCGACCCGGCTGGCACGCACCGTTTATACTTACTCCTCGTTTCCGAACCCCCATTCAGCACACGTTTACCCTCTTGCCCCCGGCCGAGGGAGCCCTGGCTCTGAAGGAACTGAAGGGCTCGCTCAAAGTAGCCCTGTCCACGGGCACGGAGGAAATTCGCTTCGAGAACCCCACCGAGAAGCAAGGGGTGACCCAAGAGAAGGAGGGAACTAAAGTGACCCTGAAGTCGGCAAAATGGGAGGGGAAGACCTTTTCCGCCGAGGTGGAAGTGGAAAGGCCGGAGGCAGTCAGAAGGGTAACGGGGCGGGGGCAGGTGGAATTTAGAGGTGGCGGTGCGCTCATTATCGCCTTCCAGAGAAGGTTAAGGTTGATGAGCCGGTTGGAGTTCGGGCTGGTGGACGCGCAGGGCACTGAACGGATGCCAAACTCCCTGGGTGGCGGTGGTGGGAGGAAAATGCACTACCGACTCCGCTGGGACAACTTACCGGAAGGTTCGCCCCAGGCCCTTTTCTGCCGCTTCCCCAAGGGCTATGAGGAAGAGGAGGTGCCCTTTGAGTTCGAGGACATTCCCTTGCCCTGAGGAGGATGGGCTATGAAGCGAAAACTCTATCGCCTCTGTTCAATGCTCAGCGGGGCTTTGACGCTGGGACTGCTCACCCTTCCCCTTCCCATCTGGGCGGGGGTTCAAAATTCCCGCGAATGGGCCTATCGCTTTCTGGACGAAGAGTGCGGCTCCTCCTTCAGCGTGCGGGGGGAACTGCGAGTCGCTAATGGGTGGGCCGCGGGGGCCGAAGCCCGCTTGGCCTTCAACTGGCAGGACCAGGCCCACTACTATTGCCTGTACCTGCGCCAGGGGAAGGCGGGCTTCAGCAAAGTGAGAGAAGGACAAATACAGCCCCTTGGCCCGACCGTTGCCCTGCCCCCCCTTCCGCCGGAGGGAACCCTCTCCTTCACTTTGCAACGTCGGCCGGGGAAAATAAGGCTGATTTGTGGAGGTGAGACCTTGCTTAAGGTTGAGGAGGGAGAGTTCACGAGGGGCCGACTGGGAGTAGCCGTTTCCTCCTCCGACCTCCAGTGGGCCGGGGTGCTTTATCAGCCCGTCGAACCCATTTACTTCGCCGACGACTTCATGCGCAGTTCGCGGTACGCAGGGGACTGGGAAGAGGTATTTGGCTTCTGGAAGGTCAAGGGGCCAGCCGCTACCTGGACCCCGCGAGTCGGCGCTCCGGCCAATCCCTTCGCCTATGAAGGCCAGGGCGACCGGGAGGGAAAGGCCCTAACCACCGTAGGCTACTGGTTCTGGGACGATTACTCCCTCCAGGCCGCCGTTCGGCCTCGAAGGGAAGGGGCGGTGGGCCTTTGCGCTTACGTGCAGGACGCTGCCAATTACTTTCTGTTCCGCTGGACGGCGGGTTTAGGGCCTCAAGGCAAGCGGCAGTTGGTGAAGGTCAAAGGGGGACGGGAAATAGTCCTGGCCGAGGAGGCGGGGGGCTACGAGCCCCAGCAGTGGTACACCCTGCGGCTGCAAGGGGTGGAGGGAAATTGGCGGGCCTTCATTGACGGACATCTGGCCCTTTCCGCTCAGGATTCGGCCTTCGGTCAGGGCAAAGCGGGGCTGTACGTGGAAGGGAGCCGAGCAGACTTTGACGATGTGGTGGTGGAGAGCGTGACCGAGGGAGGGGAAGCGAGACGGGAAATGCCCTCCCCTCCGCCCATAGCCGAGGCCTTCATCCGCGACCGCCTCATGCGACAGTGGGCCACGGAGGTCGGCTGGTGGGAATGGACCCCTACCGGCTTCTGGCACCAGGGCGACTTCTTTGCCGACCCCTGCTTGCGCCTCCCGCTGCCAGTCCAGTGGCCTTTGCAAGGTACAATCCGGGCGGTGATAGGCGCAGCGGAACCGGCGGAGGACCGAGGTTACAGGCTGGAATGTAAGTTAGCGGCCAATCGGCTGCAGGTGCAACTCTGGCGGGAGGGCCAGTTGGTTGCGGAGGTGGAGAAGAGCCCTTCTGAGGTGCCCCGACCGGCCACGCTGGTCTTGCGGCAGAGAGGGGCCGAGGTGCTGGTGGAGGTGAACGAAGAGCGGGTGCTGACCTTCCGCGACCAATGGCCCCTGCGGGGGCGCAAGGTCGGGTTCCAAACGGAGGGCTGGCCCTTGGACCCGGCGAAAGCGCTGGCCCTTTCGCCAAACGCGTGCGACTGGGCCTTCGCCACTGCCCCGGTGGAGTTTCGAGCCCAGCGGGGCAAATGGGAACTGCTGCAGCGTTGGCACTGCTGGGGCCGCTCGCATTTCGGCGGTTCCGGCTCTTTCTCCCCTCTCCTGTGGACGAAACAGGACTTTGAGGGCGACCTCACCCTATTTTTCTACGCGGCCTCGGGCCCGCGCATCTCCTCCCTTCGTCAACAACCTGGGATGCGAGACTTGAACGTGACCATCTGCGGCGATGGGCTGAATGTAGGCAGCGGGTACAGTTTCGTCGTCGGCGGCTGGGACGGCACGCGCAGTGCGATTTTCCGCCGGGGCGAGAAGGTCGCCCAGAGCAAGGTTGTCCCCTCCTCACGTTCGCCTGGAACGGCCTGGTGCGCCATTAAGGTGCAGAAAGAGGATGGGCACCTGGCCCTGTACGTGGACAACGTGCTGGCCGCGGAATACACCGACCCGGAACCCCTGCCGGGCGGGAAAGTGGCCTTCTGGACGGTGAACGGGCGGAGCCTCGTTCTGGGCCGAGTGCGCCTCTGGTATGAGCGAACGGGGCCTTGGGAACCCTTCCCTGCCCCTCTTTTGACCTCGGTGGAGGCTCTGGAGGAAGGTAAGCCTTCCCCGACGGAGGCTCCGGAACTGCCCGGCAACAACGACTTTGAGGTCACTCTGGGCACCTGGACGACCCAGGGAAGGCTGGGGGGAACCCGCCTCCGCTTGGACAGTTCCACCGCCAGCCAGGGAAAGCGCAGCCTCCGAGTCGAGAATGCTGCCTCCGGGGGGCCTTTTTCCGTCTGGATTGTCCGAGAGCCTGTGAGTTTGGTTCAGCGTCCTCGGCTGCGTTTCGCCTACAAAGTGCCCCCGGAGGTGAAGGTCAACTTCTATGCCCGCGTGGCTCGGGAGTGGTACGAAATCACTTTCACCGGCGAGGTGGAGAGGCCGAACCGCAAAATCCTGGGCCGCATTCCCGAGGTTCGGGCTGATAATCAATGGCATGAGGCCGAGTTCGACCTGCTGGCCGCGCTGCAAAAACTGCGGCCGGGAGCAGAGGAATGGGTGGTGGATGAACTGGCCCTGGCCAGTCCCAACGAGCCATACCTGCGGGCTGGTCTGACCGGCAACCCCTATGGAGCGGTGTACCATTTGGACGACTTCGCGCTGGGGAGGTAGGGCAAGAGGCCCTCTTGCGCCGCAAGGCAGTAGACGTGGTTTCACTTGAATTGACCCCTTACTCCACCCGGAAGGCCTCGGCTGCTTCCAACCGTTCAAACGCCGCCACCGTCGGACGATAGGTACGCAGGACCGCCTGGCGGGGCAGAGGTTCCCGTCGGGCATCTACGGTACGGCACAGCACGAGGGCACGGGGCGCAATGGCTATGGCCACTTCAGGCAAGTCGAAATGCCTCAGTAACCGAGGGACGAGGATGTTGCAGTGAAAGCGGGGCACCGGAGTGGCAAGGAAATTGCGATACGATACCAACATCTCCCGACAGTGCACTTCGGCGATGTGCTGGTCTAAGGCTGCTGCGCAAAGTGCCAGCAGGGCTCCTGCTCCCACCCCGTACACCGCCAGAGGGCGGTTGACCGCTTCTTTTCGACCCCTTAGGTACTCCACCGCCCGCAGCACGTCCGTCACTCGCATCCCGAACAGCGGTCGGCCAATCATCCAAGAGGTGTAGGTCAATTCCGTTTCGGTGCCGTAGATGTGGTAATAGTCGCCTCGCCTTACCACCTGGGATTTCGTTTCGCCCACGCCCCGCACGTCTATTGCCAGCACGAGGTCACCGGCCCGCACCAGGGCTTCTATTTCCCCGCCGGGCTTGGCTTCCTGCTCCTTGCCGAACTCGGCGACGTAAACCACTGCTCGCCCGGAGGCCGTGAGTTTCCGGGGCCGAAAGAGCAGGGCGGGCACCAGAATATCCGGCTGGCTGGAGAAGACCACTTTCTCCCGGAGGTAACCGTTGCCTTCCCGGCGCTCCACCGTCCGGGCTTCCAGGGGATTGTCGGGAGCGGACAGGGCGAGCACTTCCCGCATCCGGACGCGTATCCTGGCTTGGTAGGCTTCCACTTCTGCCCGCGTCGGCAACGAGGGTGGAACAGGTATCAAATCCTCGGCCAGCCTTTGGGTCAGGTCGTACACTGTCACCCCACCCAGGGAGGTTAAGACCTGGCCCGTTTCCGTACATTGCAAGTTGGCTTCGGGTTCAACCTGCCCTGGCGGTTCCTCGGCAGTCGCGTCCACGCCGAGCCAGCGGTTCATCCAGCCGTACATGCCCTCCCGCAGGGGTTTGGTGAAACCGTGCTTTGCATCCGCTTCAACCATCCCTACCCGTTCTTCCACTCCCAATTTGGCGTAGAGGGTCCGCAGTTGAGCATAGGTTTCCCGCGCGCCGGCAAGGGGAAAAAAATCGTGGATGGCAGCAGCAATCATCACCGGGCGGGGCGCGGCCAGTCCCAGCAGGTCGGCGTGGTCCAGGTGGTTCTTGATGATGGGGATGAAGTTCTGTTCTGCGTCGGCGGGGATGCGCGTTTCCAAACGGTGGCGGAAAGTGGTGATGTAGCAGCCGGGGACGGCTACTTTAAGGCGGTCTTCGAGGGCGATGAGGTAAGTGGTCAGCGTCCCGCCGCCGGAATTGCCGGTGACGCCTACGCGCCGGGCATCCACTTCAGGACGCGACAGGAGGTAATCGAGGGCGCGTATCCCGTCCCAAATGCGGAAATTGGCGAGGTTGTAGCCCAGCAGTTCGAGCCGGTTGCCATCGTAGGAGTGTTGACTGGTGCCCACAGGCACTCTGGAACGGCCCGTTTCGGGGTCAACATATTGGCTGCGTTCTCCCTGGCCGAGGGGGTCGTAAATGAGCACCACATAGCCCTTCTTCACCAGGCCCAGACAGGCGGTCTGGTAGAGGGCAGCGGCTTTGCCATTAGAGTCATGGCCACAGGGAAAGAGAATGGCCGGGTGGCGGGTGGCCGGCTGGGGCAGGTAAAGGTTGGCAGTGACGTAAAACTGCGGGCGGCTCTCAAATATGACTTTCTCAATGGCGTAGCCATCCCGTTCCAACCGCCCCACAACGCGGGGGTTAAGGGGAGTCCGGTCGGGAAAGGGACCAATCATTTCCCTGATTCTCCGCCGCAGTTCCTCTCGCCGTTGGGGCCACGTTTCTGCCGTAATCGCCTCCCGCTCCCGCCGCGTGGCAGCGAAGTGGGGTTCGGCTAAGCGCATGAGATGGTGAAAGAGCATTTCGGGGTCATGCTCCACCTGAGACAGCACCCTCAAGTCCTCCCTCCCTGGTCTCTCCTTTCCGCCCCCCTGCGGGATGGCAACGCTTAACCCGATGAACACGGGGCTGATGAAGCAGGGGAATACCCTCATGGTGCACCTCTCCTTGGCTCCAAACTGACGACGACTGCGAGGCCGTGGGCGGCCAAAGCAGTAGTGCACTGGCGAAGGCGTTCTGCATCCTCAGCAGACAAAACCAAATCTCCCCCCAAGCGACCAGCGGCCTTCACCACCCGTAACACTATGGGCTGAGCCCACACAGCCCGCACGGCCTGTTGGGCCTCTTCTAAAGAGGCAAAGTAGCGAGCCACCCCGGCCGGTGCAGGACGGGCCTGAGCCAGGGCGGCCAAATCATAAATGACTTCTCCACGGGGATGCAACAGCCGAGGGAACAGACAGGGACGAACTTCTACCCCTCTGGCATCCAAAATCACTGCCTCCGCTGCCGAGCCCTGGGCAGGTGGTAGGGGAACCGCCGAGGAGAGGAGGGCCGTAAGATTCGGCCACTTGTACAGGGGCAGGGACAGGACTACTTCCCAACTCCCATCCGGCTGCTGACGCTGGCTCCTGACGGTGAAGTCGCGCAGGAAGGCCTCGAAGCGTTGGACACCTGGGGCCGGAACTTGAGCCGGGCCCAAAGTCCGCTCGCTGTTCAGGCGAACCTGCTGGGCGACTGCGACCAGATTGCGTTGGGCTACCGTGAAGGCCACCCGGCGAGCCAAAAGTCCGGCCCGCGCAGGTGGAGCCGTGGCTGGAGCCCGGCCCTGGCCCCGAGCCAGCAGGAGACCGTGGGTCCAGTCAATCTGTCCAGCCCATTGGGGCACTTCCTCCACGACTGCCTGAGCCTTGCGAGGAGCCTGGGGCGGAACCACCTGGGCCGGCAGGGAAACAGCGACCGGCGGCTGGGGACCTACGGGCGATGTAGGAGGGACTGCAGTGGCGGGAGGCTTTGGTGGGATAGCAGCCGACGGAGGGGGCGCAACGAGAACAGAGGGGGATACGGAGGGAGAAAGGGAAGGCGTCACAGGCGCCGGCGGTGAACTGGGCGGAGGGGCGATGGGTGAAACGGGGGACGGGGCCAAGGTCGGCGCGGGCGAGGGAGGGGCAGGGCGAGCGGCTACGGCCTGTTCCCACTGTTCTGGAGTGGTGTTCAGGTACACCACTGTACCTTTAGGTTGTGGAGAGGGAGGAGTTTGTTTTGGGGGGGGAACGACGGAAGGAAAGGAGCCGGCGGGAGGAGCCGGGGGGGTCGAACGGGAACCGCCCAGCAACAGCGGGAAAGGCAGACTGGAAGCGGCCTCGGGATGGAGTTTCAGGTATGAAGCCCAGGCCTCTACGGCCTCAGCCGTCCGGCCCTGCTGCAGCAACACCCAGCACAGGTTGTAATAAGCCGGAACCAGTTCCGGGTCCAATTCCAGGCATTTCCGATAGGCCAGAGCGGCAGCCTCCCAGTTTTCCTGAGCCAACAGGGTATTGCCGAAATTGTACAGGCCCAGGGCCTGCATCTTCTCGGCCTCCAAGGCGGCCTGAACCGTAGTTCCAGACAGGCAGAGCAAAATTATCCCCACTAACAGGTATTTTCCCTTCATGGGTTAGGCCCTCCTCAGGTACTCCCATCCCCAGCGGCGGAACTTGGCATCGTCATAGAAGCGGCGGCAGGCGTAAGAGCGAAACTGGTGAAAAGTAGAAGGCGGGCGAAGGGTGTGCACCGCCAGGTCCAAGTCGCTGCCCGGAGGGGAAAATTCTCTGGCATAGGAGCCAAACAGCACGATGAGGGCCAGTTCATAACGCTCGGCAACTCTGTCAACTTCCCTTTGTCTGCTTCCGTAAGGGACATTATCATCCTCCTATATCCCAGCAAATGGTCTTCAGGTCGGTCATTTCCAGCAGGGTATACTTGCCGCCCAAACGGCCTATCCCGCTACGCTTGCCTGAAGCCCCGCCGAAAGGAAGGTGCAACTCCCAGTACAGGGTACTGTCGTTGATGTTAACAATGCCCGTCTGCAAACGCTCCGCAAAGTAGAAGGCCCGGCGGGCACTCTCGGTGAACACGGCGGACACCAAGCCCAGCGGGTTGTCGTTGGCCAGACGCAGCAGTTCCTCATCGCTGCTTGCCGCGGTCACCGGGGCCACGGGGCCGAAACTTTCCTCTTGGAACAGGGCACTGTCCCGCGGCACCTTGTCCACCACGGTGGGCTGATAGAACAAATCGCTCCCATATTCCGGCGCCCGCCGACCGCCGTAGAGGAGGGTGGCTCCCTTCTCCTGGGCGTCCCGCAGGTGGCGGTCCATTTTTTGCGCCGTAGGCTCGTTGTTGAGGGGGCCCATGGTCGTGTTTTCGTCGAAGGGGTCACCCAACCGCACCTTTTGGGCTGCACTGACCAGCAATTGTACCACCTCCTCATGCACCCGCTCGTGTACCAGAATGCGCTCTGTGGCGCAGCAAATCTGACCAGCATTGAGGAAACAGCCCTCCGCGGTAACCTGGACTGCTCGTTCCAAGTCGGCGTCCTCTAAGATAATCGTAGGGCCATTGCCGCCCAGTTCCAAAAGCAGCGGTTTGCCGGCTGCCCGTCGGGCGATGTGCTCGCCGGTAGCGCTGCTGCCGGTGAACCCCACCGCATCGGTGCCCGGATGGGCCACGATTTCGTCCCCCACCACGGGGCCGGGGCCGGTCACCAGGTTCACCACTCCCGGGGGCACCTCGGCCTCCTCCAAGCATTCCACCATTTTCACCGCCACTGCGGAAGTAGTAGGCGCGGGCACCCAAACGATGGCATTGCCGGCCGCCAGTCCGGGAGCGAGGTATTCAATGGGAATGTTCAGAGGAAAGTTCCAGGGGGTAATGATAGCGTACACTCCCCGGGGCTGGCGGATGGTGAACACGCGCTTGTGCGGGTCCTCGACTGGGATAAAGGAGGTCTCCAACCATTTAATGTGCTCGGCCGCATTGCGCCATCCCTCAGCGGCCTTACGAACCTCAAACTGGGCTTCAGTGTGATAGGGCTTGCCCTGGTCGAGGGTCAAGATGCGGGCCAGTTCCTCCCGCCTTTTCTCCATCACCTCGGCAATGCGTTCACAGAGCCGAGCCCGCTCCCACACGGGCATTTCGGCAATGCGGTGCTTGTTTTCATTGGCCGCAGCTACGGCTCGCCGGGCATCCTCCCGCGTGCCCTCAGGCAAATGGGCAATGACTTCGCCCGTGGCAGGATTGCGAGCGGCAAAGGTTTTCCCACTTTCGCTCTCTACCCATTGACCATTGATGTACATTTTTAACTCTAACATAGTCCTTCTCCCTGCCTAACTGCCTAATCCACCAACAGGACTACATCCTGCGGACCGACTTCGACGGCTACCGCGCCCCCAATTTCCCAGAGGGAGTCGCCTGGATGATAACGAACGGCCTTTGCGGGCCAAACATCGGCAACCGTCAGGTAACACTCTTCGGTCTGACCGCGGTAGGTCACCTGCTCCAAGCGGGCTGGAAAGCGGTTGACTGCCTCACTGGGATGGCCGGACCGTTGGAGGGTCAGGGCTTCGGGACGAATACAACAGGTTACGCCTTGACCGGCGCGGAGAGCCGGGGGCGCTTTCCGCACCCACAGGGGGCCGATAGCCGTGTCTACTTGGCATTCTCCATTGCTGACCTGCTCTACTTTTCCCTCGAGGAAGTTGGCCTCGCCAATGAACCCGGCGACAAACCGGTTGGCCGGGCGGAGGTAGACCTCTCGGGGCGTGCCAATTTGCTCAATGTGTCCGGCGTTCATGACGGCCAGCCGGTCGGCCAGGGAAAGAGCCTCCTCTTGGTCGTGGGTAACGTACAGGGCGGTAACCCCGGTGGCCGCGTGGAGGCGTTTGATTTCCCCGCGCATTTCCAGGCGGAGTTTGGCATCCAAATTGGACAGGGGTTCATCCAAGAGCAACACGTCCGGTTCGATGACCAAAGCCCGAGCCAGGGCTACCCGCTGCTGCTGTCCGCCGGAGAGTTGGTTGGGATTCTGGTCCGCATATTCGGCTAAATGTACGGTCTCCAGGGCAGCCATTACCCGGCGCCGGCGTTCTGCGGGGGAAAACCGTCGCAACCGAAGGCCATATTCAACGTTTTCGTACACCGTCAAATGCGGCCACAGAGCGTAGTTCTGAAAGACCATGCCCGTATTGCGGGCGTAGGGCGGCACCTGGTTCATTGGGCGGTCATTGAACCGCACCGTTCCCGTGTCAGGCCGATAGAAGCCGGCCACAATTCGCAGACAAGTAGTCTTACCACAACCCGACGGCCCCAGGAGGAAAAACAACTCACCCTCCCTAATGTGCAGGGTTACATCATCTACGGCCCGCACTGGGCCGAAGTATTTGCTGACGTGTTCTAAAGTGACACAGACCATGACCCACCCTTCAGGTTAGGATTTGCCGTCTAAATCGGCGTTTTACCAAACGCATCCCACTACGTCCCGCTTGCACTCCCAGGTGGAGCAACAAAATCAGCACCACCAAGGGCACTGCCCACCGGGCTGTCCGAGACCACCAGTAGGCAAGCCCATAGTTCCCTCCCGCCAAGCGGTAGGCATCCCGGTACTTCTCCTTGGCAAAGGCTACCCACCGGGAAATGGTGGCCTGTCGCCGAGTCTGGTCCTGCCAAACCTTACGGGCCAGGCGTAACGCTTCCTCTTCCGACAAAGGCGGTTCCACCAGGCGGGCCAGGGCTTCGGCGGGCATTCCGGCGGCGATAATTTGCTTCCAGGCCCGCTGCAAATCAGCGTGGGTGTCAATGATAAGGGCTCCTAAGAGGTCGTTCACCAGACCCCAACGGGTACTGCCCTTCTCCGGGTCGTAGGGGAGGGCCCTGGCGACAGTGAAGGGATTTTGGGGCACGGTGACCCGCTCTCCCAGTTCAGGATACAGGGCAGGGAGGACACTCATGCGGTTGAGCAGGTAAGAACGCGGCCCCTCTGGGTCGCCTGGGGAGAGCATCCAGAGGCGTTGTCCGGCCGGGGAGAGGGCGAAACAGAGGAAACGCTCCGCCGTTTCTTGGTGGGGGGCTCCTTTAAGGATGGCGATGGCATCAGGATTGATGACTGTTTGCCCTTCGGGGAAAACAAAGCCTACCACTTCCCGGCCTGCGTGGGCTATTTCCGCCAACCCGTAAATGTCAATGGCCAAAGCACAGGCGATTTCTCCCCTGGCCACATCTTTAATGGGTTGGCTACTGCTACGGGGAAAGGTGCGGATGTTAGCCCCCAAGCGCGTAAGAAGAGCCAATCCTTCCTCCCACCCATAGGCCTGGAGTATAATTTCGTAAATCATGTGCGTACTGCCGCTTTGACGGGGGTCTCCAGAGCCCACCCAGGTGTAGAACCCCGGCCGGGTCAAATCGGTCCAGGTCTGGGGCGGGGAGAGGCCCAGGCGAGCCAGTACGCCTTTGTTGTAGGAGATGCCAAAACCGGAAAGAGCCGTTCCGTACCAGCGGTACTGAGGGTCGTACATGGGCAAGCCAAAGTAGTCGGAAGGAATTGAGGCCAAGAGGTCGTTGGGCAAACGATAGGGTTGCAACACTCCCCTTTCAGCCAAGTCCAGATAGGGGTCAATCCCCCCACCCCAAAATATATCTATGCCAATGCTGTCCGCCTTGCTGAACTCAGAAAGGATGTATCTCTGAATGGCTGAAGTGCCTCCCAAATCCAGCCATTCGACGGTCACCGGTTCGCCATATTGCTGCTCGTGCCAGGCACTAAACGCCGCGGTGTACTCCCGGCGAATACCCTCCCAGTGGGGAGAGACAATAACCAACTGGGCTTCCCCACCGGCCCGGGCCATTCCCAGACTCAGCCCTATGGCTACCCACCCGGCCTTGCTAACTCGCATCAGGTTTGGCCCCTGCCCACTTCCGAATTCCCTCTCCCGGAGTCGCTACCCCAGCCCTCCTCTTGGCTTAACAGGTGGCCGGAGCAGTCTACAGGCGCGACCAGAAGGAAGTTGGCTGGAATTGAGTGTAACACAAAGGAGAAAAATCGTCAAGGGGGAATTTTGACAAACTGTTTGAGATGTGATATAATTGTGTAAGTATTTCCG
Organism: Armatimonadota bacterium; assembly: GCA_012961305.1. GTDB lineage: Bacteria > Armatimonadota > UBA10988 > UBA10988 > DTZQ01 > DTZQ01. Next base: position 12,204 of record DTZQ01000329.1, read on the forward strand.
ACGCTCATGAGGGAGGTAAAGGTCATGCGACGGCTGGAGAAATTGATTCTGCTGATGGCCGCCTTAGCCATTATTGCCTTTGCTAACTACCGGGCGTTTGTGCGCTCCTCGGTTATTGCCAAAACTTGGCGCAAGCCAACGCCTACTTACCAGGCTTCCTCCTCCCCTCCCAGTGAGAAGTTGGAACCTGTTTCCCTGGAACCCATCGGCTCTGAAGAAGCCAAAGTAAAAATCGAACTGTTCCTTGAAGCAGACAATCCCTGCCATCGGGAAACTTGGGAACTGTTTACCAAACTCGCCCAGGCGGCTCCAGACCGGATTAGGCTGGAACTCTTAGATACTGGTTCCCCAGAAGGGGAGCAATTGGCTGAGCAAATCGGCTGTCAAACAGGAGTGAGGATTAACGGCCAGCAGGAGTTTGAAATTGAAGAAGGGGGAGAAAAGATTACCGTTGAACTGCATGGGCCGGTGGGCATGGGAATAGCGCCGGAAATGTTGAAGGCCGTCTTGGAGCAGGAACTGCGGAAGCAATATGGTTCTGACCTCAGCGAGGAGGAGATGGAGAAAATCTTTGCTCCCTGGGAGGAGATGGGTTTTCAATAAATCACCACTTCGGGCAAGGCTAACTTCGCCCGGAAACGGTTGAAATCCTTGCCCGTTTCGACTTTGAGGCGCCGTAAGGCAAAAGGCTGGTAATTGCTCAGTTGGTTCCGACCGGCACAGCAGGAAACTGCAAACTGGTAGCCCGCATCCTGTACCAGACGTTCTACCAGGGGGTTGAATCTGCCTGCGGGATAGGCAAAGGCCAAAACCTCTTGCTCAACCTCCTGCTCCAGAATTAGTTTGGACTGGGCAATTTCGTGCCGAAGACGAGTTTCATCGAACACGGTGGTCAAAATGGGGTGGGTTAAGGTGTGGGCTCCAATTTCAAAACCACTGGCTACCATTTCCCGCACCTCATCCCAGGTGAGAAATAAATCCCGGCTCATTTCTGGAGGCCAGGCCACTTCGCATTCCGCTTCCAAAGCAGTTAGCAGTTGTTCCCTTTGCCCATCTTCGACGCTTTTCAAGAGGGCTATCATTTCTCGCGCTGCTCGTTCCCGGTCAGTCCGGTCTTTTAGGGGCCAAGCCAGCGGACCCCACTCCGTTAGCCACACCTCCCGGCGCGGAGTGTGTTTGAAGTAGTAGCACACCCGGTCCCACCAGGGAACAACGCCCGTTTCGATGAATCCGGGAACGAGAAACAGAGTGGCCGGCACTTCGTAAGCCCTTAAAATGGGGTAGACCGTGGTGTAGTTGTCTCTGTAGCCGTCGTCAAAGGTCATTAAGAGGAGATTGGGCGGGGGCTTGCGGTTTCGTTCAAGTATGGCTGCCAGTTCAGCGAAAGTAACAATAGTAAAGTATTGCTTGAGCCAGCGAATTTCCCGCTCTAATTCCTCGGGAGTAACACTGATAACCTCGGGGTCGAATGGATACTCCTCCTGATTCACCGCAAGTATCCGGTGGTAGGCTAAAATCGTAAAGGAACCCGGGTACAAAATCTGCCGGGCACGCACTATTACTTCAGCCAAACGGGTGCCAGTTAGCAGCGCGCAGACAATCTCCAATTTGGACATAATGCTGTTCCCTCCTTGGCACAGGGGAATTCCGAGTCCGAAGCCGGCGTTTGACTTTCTGTATGGCCTGCCGGAGGGTCTCCTGCCACCTTTGGCAGACG
>DTZQ01000330.1 GCA_012961305.1 Armatimonadota bacterium
CGGCAGGGTGAACCAAAAGGTGCTGCCCTGGCTCACTTCGCTTTCCACGCCGATTTCCCCTCCTTGGGCCTCCACCGCCAGTCGGCAGAAGTACAAGCCCAAGCCGGTGGAAGAATTTTTCATGCCCGGCTGGACTTGACCGAACTTGGTGAAAATCCGCTCCAGGAACTCGGCGGGTATGCCAGGGCCGGTGTCCTGCACCCAGACCTGGGCGAACTTCCCCTTCCGCCGCACGCCCACGGTGATAAGGCCCTTATGGCCCTCCGGGTCCACGGGCTCCTTCCGTGGCCGGGTGTATTTCACCGCATTGTGCAGGAGGTTCATCAGCACGCGCCGGACCGCAATTTCGTTGGCTCGCACGTGGAGGTCCTCGCTCTCCGGTGCTTCCCTCATCAGCACCCCTTCCTTCAGGGTGGGACGGCACCAGCACACCAATTCCCCGATTAGGGGCCGGAGGGCTACCACCTGCTGCTGGGTATAGACCTTACCCGCTTCCAACCGCTGCGCATCCAGAATGCTCCCCACCAACTCCTGCAGCCAGCGGCACTGGTGCCACGCCCGGTTCAGAAACTCCACCTGGTCTTTGGGTTGAGCGGAGGGGTCAGTTACCAACTTCAACGTGTGCCCAATGGCCGACAGGGGCCCGCGCAGGTCGTGGACGATGAGCCCTATCAGGTTTTCCCGCATCGCTTCCTCTTCCCGCAGGCGCTGGTTCAGCCGCTTGACCGCCAACAGTGTCCGCAGCCAGGTTTCGCTGCCCACGCGTTCGCAGGCCGCCTGGAACCGTTCGGCCATCCGCTGGGCTGCCAGGTCCCGGGCTCGGTCCATGGCCTCCACCAGGTAGGGCACGGCCTCTTCCAGGAGTCCCTGGCGCAGCAGGGTCAGTGCACACTCGAACAGAGCCTTGGCCAGCCGTCCCCATTGCTTAAGCGTGCGAAAGGTAGCAATGGCCCGGTCGAAGCACTCCCGGGCTCGCCCGAAGTTGAACCGCCCGGCTTCAATCATCCCCTCCTGCAGGTCCAGATGGGCAGCAATGAAGGGCGCTGGCGGTGCTCCGAACTTCTCTCGCGCCTGGCGGTGGCTGGTCAGCGCGTCCTCGTAGTTTCCCTCGACCAGATGCAACAGAGCCCAGGTATAGGAGGTATTGGCCTGGGCGAAAGGGTCGCGCCTACAGCCTGCCAGGTTGTCCGCCTCCCTGAGGCACCGACGAGCCTCTCCAGTCTCTCCCTGCCCCAGAAGGGCCTCTGCCAGGTCGTTGAGGGCGATGAGTTGGCCCCTTTCGTCGTTCAGTTCGCGGCTGAGGGCCAGGTCCCGCTCCAAGAACTCGCGGGCTTTCTCAAACTCCTCCCACTGCAGATACAAGCGGCCAAGGTTGCCCGCGGTCATGGCCAAGCCGGGTTGGTCACCGAAGGCGGTCTTGTGGGCGAAACTCCGTTGGAAGTGAAAAATCGCCTCCTCGAAGTTCCCCTGGTCGAGGAAGACCATGCCCAGGGTGTCCTCCACCCGGGCCGCGCCCAGGCGGTCGCCCACCATCTCGTAGTGGTCTCGGGCCTCTACCAGCGCCTCCAGGGCCTCCTCCGGCGTCCCCCGCCGCCGATGGATTAACCCCAAAACGTGGGCCAGTTCGGCCGTTAGAGCCGCCAGGGACAGGGCTTCACACTGCGACCGCAGAGCCTCGGCCTCCTGCAAGGCTGTTTCGTATTCCCCCTCCTCGCAGCGGGCGAAAACCTGCGCGATTTGGGCGCGGCACTGTAAATGCTCACGCCCTTTCTCGTCCCGCATTTCCTCCGCAGCCTGCTGGGCCTGGGTCAGGTGTCTACGGGCGGCTTTCAGTCGGCGCTGATGCAAGGCCGCATAACCGTGGCTCAGGGCGATGAGCGCCTGGGCCTCGGCCTTTTCAATTTGGCACTCCTGCTGTAACTGCCGCCAGGCTCGCTCTACCTCCTCCGCTGAAGTCGGCTGCTCCCCAGCCTGTTCCAAGGCGTAGCGCACCTCCCGCAGCACCCGGTCTTTCTCCCGCCGGGTGTCCGCCCCTGCATACTGCCTACACAACGCAACGACCGAGGGTTCTTTCATGATACCTCCTCCCTTCGGGCCAACTTCCGGCAGCGTTCACTCTGGAGCCGGCACGGGCAGGGCCAAGGGCATCGGGGTGACGCGGGTGACGTCCTCAAAGGGCATCACGCCGATGCTCCACCCCCACTCCCCTGATTCGGCTGAGGTAACACCCGCCGGCGGGGTGGCTTCGCAATAGAAATAGCGCTTGCCTTCAAAGAGGTAGAACTGCAACTCAGCCGGCATATCGTCCGCGCCCGCTATCCCCACCGCCACATGGCCCGGCCCCTCAGCAAAGTCAATGCCCAACAGAATCACGTCCAAGCCCAACAACCGCAGCAGCGTTCCCGCCAGCAAAGCGTGGCATTCGCAGTCGCCCTCCCGGTCCCACAGCATCTCCACCGGGTAGCGGGGATATTCCTCCACGCCTTTAGTATCCCGGTCGTAAGCGTAGCGGAACTGAGCAGTAAAGGCCAGCACATTGCACGCCTGTTGGAAGCGGGAATACCCGTACACTTCGTGGATTTCCTTTAATTTGGCGGCTACCATGACCACCTCTGGGGAGGTGAAATCTTCGATGGCGATGCGAGCATAGTCGTACATAGTGTGCACAGTGTGGTCTTTCTCCAAAGCGGCCTGATAATGGCTCTCATCGAAGGGAATGGTAAATCGGAAATGCTGTGTCGGGGACGGGGTGAGATAGGGATGTTCCTTGAAGAACCAATGGTACTCGATTTTGACCACCCCGTTGCCTTCCGGTTGAGCAAAGAGTTCTTCCAACTCCTCACTGCTGTAAGGCAACAGCGTTTCCTCCTGGCGGGGGAAACGGGGCAGGGCTCGACTGCCCAGGACCAGGCTCAGGACAATGCCTCCGGCCAACACCGCTTCCACGGAGGCCTCCCTTCTCAACAGGAAGCTTATCACCGCCAATATCGGAGCGCCCAGAAACAGCCAGCGCTCTATCCTTTGCAGGCTGGTACAGTCGCTGAGGGCCAGCAACATTTCCCGCAAGGGACGCTCGCGCTCACCGGCCCGCTGGAGGTAGAGGGAGATGAGCAACCACAGCAGCAGTACCAGCAAAACCCAAAGGCCCAGTACGACTTCGGCGAAAGTCAAGTCTATGGGAGAGAACTTACTTAACTCCGCCAGCCAGCGGGGGAAGGGGGGCCGACCGGCCAGCAGAAATTGCAGGAGGGGAGCCAAGGGCACCAGGAAAAGCAGGCCCGCCCAGAGCACCAGGGCCAGCACGAACGGCGAAGGCTGCAGGCCCTCGGGATAGACGATGGAGCGCAACAATTTACCCTCCCTCATCGGTATCACCTCCCTGCAAAGTGGTAGCCTCCTCCCCGCTTTCGAGAGGGGAGTGTGACAACCTCTGCTGGCAAAGGGTGCCCAACATCCCTGGCACGAAGAGGAGTTGGCTCTCCGGAAGAGTTTCCGGATGGCTGGCCGTGGCGTTCGTGCTCAATTCCTCCTCCTCCAGCGGAAGCACTTGGTAGGTAAGGCACCCGGCGGGAGAAACACTCCACAACAGGCGCTTGGCCTGTTCGTGCATCCGATGGATTTCCTGCTGTAGCCACTCCGCTCGGGCCTGCGACTGGGGTAAGCGTTTTTGCAGGTAATACTCCAGCGACCGCTGATGTGAGGTGAAGAGCCGTTCCCACAGCAGGATTCGCGCCTGCTGCACCCCTTGGGCGAGGAAGTCCTCCCGCCCCAGGGCCTGGGTCAGAGCCTGGAACTGGCAACAGTGCAGGGATGCCAAGAGGTTTTGCAGCCAGGGTTTGAGGTCCCGCCCCCGCCAGAGGTCGTCAGCCACCGACTCTAACTCCCCTCTCTCGGTGACCACGGGGCGCACCACCACCGATTGGGGAGGAGCGAAGGCCGCAAACCCCTTCTGGGCTTCCTCTACGGCCTGCTGGAGTTGCTGCTGGAGTTGTTCCACCGTTTGCTCTGCCTTCTCTATTTGCTCTAATAGGTGCAAACGCAGTTTCCGTAGAATCAGAATGCCCTCGCAGCGCAGCACGGCGGCATATTTGGCCGCAATGGCCGCCAAGTAGGCGTCCCGGGCGGCGAAGACCTTTTGTTCCCCCGCCCGCCAGAAGGCAACCCCGCTCCAGGCTACCATAAGGGCGAGCAGAAAGCCAACGGCTCCCCCGGCGGCGACAAATTTCCAACCCTGGTCCCCCAGCCCGCGGACGGCGGCAAAAGTGGTGTAGAGCAGCATGAGCACCAAGAGGCCGTAGCGGACCAGGGTGGCCCAGCCGCTGGGCATTTTCTGCAAAGCCACTTCCAGAGCCTGGCGGCGGGCCGCCAGGTTTGGGTCGGGCACCCCCAGAACCAAGTTCGGGGCCGCGCAGCGCCAATTCTCTACGATGTCCCGAACCCGCTGCAAGCCCTCCTGAGCCAGGGCAATCAGGCCTCGTCCCTCCTGGACGGCAGCATCCAACAGTGCGTGCAGGATTTCCCGCAGGTGGTTGGCCGTTTCCTGAGCGTTCTGCCGCATCTGCTCCCGCCAGCGAGCCACCTGTACCCGTCCCAGGGCCGCGTCATAACTGGCAATGTGCTCCGCCCACTCCTGCCAGGGAAGTTGGCTCAACTCCACCTCCACCTGCCCCCTCAGCGGTTGCAGAACAAACGACTGCTCTGGGCTCAATTCCACCGGCACCTGGGTGAAGAGATTCTGCCAGCAGGTTGGCTCGCCGAAGGTCTCGTCGAGCCGCAGAGGTTCCAGGAAGCGCTCCAGCGTCAGTTCCGGGTGGCCGTAGGTGAGACTCAACAGTTCCTTAGTGAATAGGTGACTGAGGGCCCGTTCGATTTCCGGCAGGGGGACGATGAGCACGCTGAAACCGTAAGTGAAACGGTTGATTTGGGACTCCGCTACTTGAGCGGCTGGCGGAAAGAACCAGTGGTCAAGGCCCTGGGTGGGCAAGAGAGCGGTGAACAGCAAGAAGGGCAGCACCAAACGCACTTCTTCCGAGCCCAAACTGCTGCCGTCGGAGCGCCATCGGTCCAAGAGCACCAGCCCCAGAGGGGTCAACTGTTCGGAGGCCCTGTCCCGAAGCCAGACAGCCAAAGGAAAGGGCAAAGTGGCCTTTTCCTCCCCTGCCAAAGCAACAGCCAACAGGCGCACCGGGAGCCGCTGGCGAACCTGACCGATAGCCTCCTGCAAGGCTTGCAAGGCCCGTTGGACTACCTCGGCCTCAGATTGGCCGTCCACCAACAGTAGGACGCGGATTTGCAACATCCCGCCGGCCACCTCCGGCTCAATATTGGCCTGGCGCGCGGCCTCCAAGTTCCGCTCCGTGACCACCTCTTCCAACCACTGGACCAGTTGGGAGGCGGATGTTCCCTCCACTGTGTCCCCCGGGCCGCCCGGCGGAGCCTCGGCGGACGGAGAGCCTACGGCGGTCAGTTCCGGCATCCAGAGGCCCAAACGGAGAAGGGGCAGCAGGCCGGGGACGTAAGTTTCCACCAGGGCGTAGAGCCGTTCCAGAAACGGTTGCAGGCCCTCGCCAACCCCCAAGACTAAAGTGGGCGAAGCATAGACCATCTCTCTCACAAAATTCAAAAAGCCTTTGTGGTAAAAATCGTCTCCAAGCAGTATCATAGGGAATCTGATATGATGGTGCTTGGGATCTGTTCTCGCAAACCCATAGA